>SCRK01000065.1 GCA_004298075.1 bacterium
CCGACGAACTGCTGGGGTTGATAAGGGATGAGAAGCGCATATGTAAATACATTGACCTGCCTATACAGCATATCAATGACCGCATCCTGCGGCTTATGAAGCGCAAGATCACCGGGAAGGAAATTATCGCTTTGATCAAGAAGATCAGGAAGGCCATTCCGGAGGTGCGCTTACGCACCTCACTTATCGTCGGTTTCCCCTCGGAAACGGAGAAAGAATTTCAGCAGCTCTTGAGTTTTGTCAAAGAAGCCGGGTTTGAAAGGCTGGGCGTGTTTGTTTATTCCCGCGAAGAGGGCACCCCGGCGTACAATTTTAAAGGCCAGGTCCCTTTAAAGAAAAAGCAGGAGCGTTTTGATATGATTATGTCGGAACAGCAGAAAATAGCCGCCTTGGTCAATGAGAGGCTTCTGGGCAAGCATATTCCTGTGCTTATCGAGGAAAAAGAAAATGGAGCTTATATCGGCCGCAGCGAATATGACGCGCCGGAGGTTGACGGTATAGTTTACGTGAATTCAGACAAGGCGCTTAAAGCGGGTGAATTCGTAAAGGTAAAAATCACGGATACTTTGGAATACGATCTAGTGGGGGAGGTAAGATCATGAATTTAGCTAACCGATTGACTTTGTCGCGGATTTTATTGACTTTTGTTTTTATGTTTTTTTTATTCTGCCAGGGGCTCTGGGCCAAGGCAGCCAGCCTCATCGTTTTTACCCTGGCGGCATTGTCCGACCTTTTTGACGGCCTGATCGCCCAGCGCTGGAATATGGTCACGGATTTCGGCAGGCTTATGGACCCTATCGCCGATAAGATCCTGGTCCTGGCGGCCTTCGCGGCATTCGTGCAGATGCAGCTGATCGACGCCTGGATGTTCGTGATCATTGTTTCAAGGGAGATATTGATCACCTCTTTGCGCCTTTTTGCCTTAAATAAGGGAAAGGTGCTTTCCGCCGCGCGCGCGGGAAAGCATAAGACAGTTTCGCAGATGGCGGTGATATTCGCTATCCTGGGTTTTATCCTGCTTAAAGAGATCGTGCTTAAGTATTCAACCTGGAATCCCGCCTGGGAGAGTATTTTCCGCCAGGGGATATTTTACCTTATGCTGATCACCCTGGGATTAACCCTTTATTCCGGTTTATCATATCTCTGGGAGAACCGCAAGATAATCGCCCGCTTATGAAATTTACCGCTTTCGGCAACTTTTTAATTAAAGCAACCGGATCATTTTTCTTTATCGGCTATCTTCCTTTGATACCGGGAACTTTCGGCAGCCTGGCTGGGGTGGGATTATTTTACCTGCTTCAAACCGGCAATCCCGAAAACTATTTTTTATTCACCTTTTGCCTGATCATCCTGGGATTATTTGTCAGCGGCAGGATGGAGAGGTTATTAGGAAAAAAGGACCCCAGCTGTATTGTTATTGACGAAGTAGCGGGCATGCTGGTCAGCCTTAGTTTCATGCCCGCTATCCCGAGAATAGTCTTTCTCGCTTTTCTTATATTCCGGATACTCGATACGCTTAAGCCTTATCCTATCGGAAGGCTGCAAAACCTGCGGGGGTCTCTGGGTGTAATGGCGGATGATCTGATCGCGGGTATCTATACTAATATTATACTTCAGGTGATCCTGAATTTAGCCTTTTCTAAGACCGTATAAGCGGGGCCGTTTGGCCCAAGCACACTTTCAAACAAAGTAATCCCTTCGGCATTAAACTCCAAATTCGCGTAAACCAGGTCATTTTTTGCTTTCCCAAGCTCTCTTTCAAGAACCGCCGGATTAATGGGTATTTTTACGCGGGCCATAGTAATATGGCTGGAAAATCCTCTTTTTTCTTCGGCTATCCTTATACCGGCGAGTTTTGTTTCCAGTGAACCGGCCAGCTGTTTGATCAAGGCATCCTGGGTGATGCCTGCCCAAATTATCCGGGCGTTACGCAGTCCGGGGAAAACCCCCAGGTCATCCAACTTGATCTTGAAAGGGGTAAATTCCAGGCTTGTTTCAGCGATAATCCTCTTGATTTCTTCAAGTTGATGAGATGAAATATCCCCGAGGAATTTCAGGGTGAGGTGCAGGTTTTGCGGTTTTACCCAGCCGGCCTTAGGCAGGCCCGGCTTTAATTCATCCTGGATTTTAGAGAGGTGGTCCTTAATGCTTTGGGTGAGCTCTATGGCGATAAATGCGCGCATAATAAACGCAGTGCCTCTTGGGTAGCTTTTTTACGGATATCCTGCCTGTTCCCGCGAAAATTGAATTTCCGGCAGATATTTTTATTTTTAGCATCCAGGCAGATAAAGACCAGCCCAACGGGCTTACGCGTGGTTGCGCCTGCCGGCCCGGCAAGCCCGGTTATACCTATGCCTATATCCGATTTTACCTTTTTGCGAATATTCCGGGCCATCGATCCGGCGGCCTGTTTTGAGACTGCTCCGTATTTAGAGATCAATTTCTTGGGCACTCCCAGTATCTCTACTTTGGATTTATCGTTGTAGGCGACTACCCCCAGGATGAAGAAACGGGAGGAACCGGGGTAGCGGATCAGTTCGCTGGCTAATTGCCCTCCGCTGCAGGATTCGGCTATGGCGATGGTCTTAGCGCTTGCGATCAGTCTGTCGTGGGCCAGCTTGGAAATTGCATTCATCATAATTATACAAGAGGTCTGTCTTGGACTGTTTCTCGCGGGGACGTTTGTGTGCCCCGGCGTGGCACACTGCACTCGATGCTCGTCCTCGCTCTCCGCCTGCGGCGGATCCGTGCCCGCTCGGACTGCGCACGCCCCGCTCAAAATCAGTCCAAGCCGTCCTTTTGTAATATTATACGCTTTTTTATTGTATTGACAAGCCCGTCTTTTATGTTATACTGCTATTAATTAATTTTCGGGGCAGGTGAAAATCCTGACCGGCAGTAAAGCCTGCGAGCTTTTTTGTTGACACAGAAGAGCAGACCTGGTGAGATTCCAGGGCCGATGGTAAAGTCCAGATGAGAGAAAATTAAAATCATTACGCCCGAAGATTATCTTTCGGGTTTTTTTATTGAGGCCACAACTTATGGCCGGGAGAGAGAACCATGTTAAATTCAATTCCGGAAATTCTGGAGGACCTGAAAAAAGGGAAAATGGTCATCGTAGTTGATGACGAGGGCAGAGAGAATGAGGGTGACCTGGTTATGGCCGCTTCTTTCGCCAAGCCCGCCGACATAAATTTCATGGCTAAATTCGGCCGGGGGCTTATTTGTGTCCCGATGGAGGAGGAGAGGCTGCGCTTTTTGGAGCTTGACCCTATGCTCAAGAATACCCTGCAGGCAAACCGGGAGGATCCTTTTAAGACCGCCTGGATGATCTCCGTTGACGCCGCCAGCGGCGTAACCACAGGGATCTCGGCCCATGACCGGGCAAGGACCATCGAAGTTTTGATCAATCCGCAAACCAAGCCCGAGGACTTAGGCAGGCCCGGGCATGTTTTTCCTTTACGCGGCAGGACAGGAGGCGTATTAGTGCGGGCAGGACACACCGAAGCAAGCTTGGACCTTACGCGTTTAGCCGGCGTTTATCCGGCAGGGGTGATCTGCGAGATAATGAATGATGACGGTTCTATGGCCCGCATGGAGCAGCTTTTGGAGTTTAGCCGCAAGCATTCTTTAAAGATCTGCTCCATTGCCGGCCTTATATCTTTCCGCCGTAAATCCGAGAAACTGGTGGAGGAGATCGTACAGACCAAACTTCCTACGAAATTCGGGGAGTTCAAATTGATCGTCTACAGGGATAAGACCAATGGCCAGACGCACATTGCTTTGACTATGGGCTCCTGGAAGGATGAAGCGGTTTTAGTGCGCGTGCATTCAGAATGCCTGACCGGCGATGTCTTTGGGTCCCTGCGCTGCGATTGCGGAAGGCAGTTAGAGAAGGCCATGGAGATCATCTCTTCGGAGAAGAAAGGTGTGGTCCTTTATATGAACCAGGAGGGAAGAGGGATCGGCCTGGTTGAGAAGCTGCGCGCCTATAACCTTCAGGATAAAGGTATGGATACGGTAGAGGCGAATGTGGCGCTTGGCCATAAAGTGGACTTACGCGATTACGGTATCGGGGCCCAGATGCTTGTGGACCTGGGGGTCAAGCGGATAAGGCTATTAACCAATAATCCGCGCAAGATCGTCGGCCTGGAAGGCTATGGCCTGGAGGTTTCCGAGCGCCTGCCTTTGGAGATCACGCCTAACGCGGAAAATTACAAATATCTTAAAACAAAAAAAGAGAAAATGGGTCACCATATAAACATTTAAAAGGGAGGAAATATGGCAAAGGTGATTGAGGGTAATTTGTTGGCAAAAGGGAGGTCTTTCGGCCTGGTGGCTTCACGGTTCAATGATTTTATGACTAAGGAGCTGGTAAACGGCTGCATTGATACTTTAATAAGGCATGGCGCTGATGATAAGGAAATTACGCTGGCCTGGGTACCCGGAGCCTTTGAGCTTCCTTTAGCCGCGCAGAAAATGGCAAAATCCAAAGTCTATGACGCCGTAATATGTTTAGGCACGGTTATCCGGGGAGCAACCCCGCATTTTGATTATATCGCTTCCGAGGCCGCAAAAGGCGTAGCCAAGGTTTCTCTCGATAGCGGGATCCCGGTTGTTTTCGGCATAATTACCGCTGACTCTATTGAGCAGGCAGTGGAGCGCGCAGGTTCCAAGGATGGGAATAAAGGCAGGGACGCGGCGGTTTCCGCGATAGAAATGGCCAATTTGTTAGGGCAGTTAAAATAATATGCGTAAACGATCTAAGGCAAGAGAATATGTTTTACAGATGCTCTATCAGATCGATATTACCGGGGCTGGCTGCGAGGATGTCCTGAAGAATTTCTGGGAGTCCAAGGAAGATGAGGATATTCCCTCCGAGCTGAAGGATTTTTCTTCCGGGTTGCTCCACGGCGCCTTCGAGCATATGCGGGAGATAGACACCAAGATCAGCAAATACGCGGCAAATTGGCAGCTTGAACGTATGGCTTTCGTGGACCGTAATATCATGCGTTTGGGTTGTTTTGAGCTTTTTTTCCGTGAAGATATCCCGCCGAAAGTAGCGATCAATGAGGCAGTGGAGCTGGCCAAGAAATATTCGGGATCCGAATCCGGCAAGTTCGTCAACGCCATACTGGATAAGATAAAAATCGAGAAAGAAAAATGAAATACGCCGACCTCCACGCGCATACCTCCGAGAGCGACGGCACTCTCACGCCTGAACAGTTGGTCAAGGAGGCGCTCAAGCGTTGCTTGTCGGCAGTTGCCATAGTTGACCATGATACTGTAAGCGCTCTTCCTTTGGCTTTAAAAGCAGCTGAAGGAACTGCCCTGGAAGTTATCCCCGGCATTGAATTGTCCACGCAGTATGAAAATCAGGAGGTCCACATACTCGGGTATTTTCTGGATCATCAGGACAAAGGGCTGTTGGATGAGCTCAAACCCGTGCGGGAGAACCGCATCCGGCGCGTCCATGAGATGATAAAAAATCTAAAAATACTGGGCATAGAACTCAAACCGCAGACGGTCTTTGATATTGCCGGCTCCGGCACCGTAGGCAGGATGCATATTGCCCGGGCATTGGTCAAGGATGGCTGGGTCGGCTCAACGGCTGAGGCATTCCGTAAATATATAGGAGATAGATCTCCGGCTTATGTCTTAGGTTTTCGTTTCTCTCCGGAGAAGGCCATAAAGATTATCAGGGATTCCGGAGGGGTGGCTGTTCTGGCGCACCCTTATATATTGCGTAATGATGAATGGATCGGGGAATTCGCGGCAAGCGGCTTGCAGGGCCTGGAGGCTTATTACCCCGAGCACTCCCAATCGCAAGTTAATTATTACCTGGATCTGGCCAAAAAGCTGAACCTAGTGGTTACCGGCGGCTCGGATTTCCACGGCAGCGCTAAACCGGATATAAAATTAGGCGCGGTTAAAATACCGCTTGAACTGGTAGAAAAGTTACGCAACGCTAAAAGATGAAACATATACAAAAGAATGATGAATATTATATGCGCCTGGCTTTGAAACTTGCGCTCAAGGCAAAGGGAAAGACCTCCCCCAATCCTTTAGTCGGCGCATTGGTGGTAAAGAACGGCAGGATCGTCGGAAGCGGTTTCCACGCCAAAGCCGGCCTGGCGCACGCGGAGATCAATGCTTTGGATGAAGCGGGTAAAAAAGCTAAAGGCGCGACCTTATATGTTACCCTTGAGCCCTGTGCTCATACGGGCAGAACACCGCCTTGCGTTAACCGCGTAATTGAGAGCGGCATAAAGGAAGTTGTTGTCGGCTTGATCGATCCAAACCCTTTGAATAACGGCAGGGGTATCGCCCTGATCAAACAGCATAATATTAAAGTAAGGCATGGGGTTTTAAGTGATGAATTGGCTAAGATAAACGAGAGCTTCATAAAATATATTACCACTAAGCTTCCATTTGTTACGGTCAAGGTCGCTGAATCCCTGGACGGCCGCATTGCCACTTATACCGGCGATTCCAAATGGATAACTTCGGATAAGTCGCGAGCCTTTGCCCATAAAATACGCAAGGATTACGACGCGATCATGGTGGGGGTAAATACAGTGCTGCGGGATAACCCGCGTTTAAATGCCTGGTCCTCGGGGAGGCAATCGGTCAAAATAATCATAGATAGTAATTTAAGTACTCCCGAGGATGCCAATATTTTTTCAAAGGATTCCCAGGTGATAATTATTACTTTACCCAGCCGGCCGGGCCAGGAAACGGAAAACCGCAAGCGCTTGCTTGAAAAAGCAAAGATCATTGAAGTAAAGGAGAAGTCCGGCCAGATCAACCTGCGTGATGCCTTAAAGAAGATCGCCCGGTTGCAAATAACCAACATTATCGTTGAGGGGGGCGGCACGCTGATCGGCTCTCTTTTTGATGAAAAGCTGGTGGATAGGATATTATTTTTCATCAGCCCTAAAATTATCGGCGGCAAGGATGCTATTTCTTCGGTAATGGGCAAAGGGGTAAGGCGGGTGGACCAGGCGATAAAATTACGCGGGGTGAAATTCCGGAGATTCGGAGAGGAGCTGCTGGTTGAGGCAGAGGTAAAGTAAATGTTTAGCGGCATAGTTGAGGAGTTGGGCAAGGTAAAAAGGATCTCGCGTTCAGCCAGGGGTGCTCTTCTTGAAATAGCTGCTCAAAAAACCCTGCAGGATACTAAGATCGGCCAGAGCATCGCGGTCAACGGGGCCTGCCTTACCGTGGTTGAGCTTAAAAAAGATTATTTCGTTTTCGAGGTTATGCCTGAGACCCTCAAAGGGACTAATCTCGGCTTGCTTAAGATAGGCGAGCAGGTAAACTTAGAGCGAAGCCTTAAAGTAGGAGAGAGGATTTCCGGGCATTTTGTCACCGGCCATATTGACTGCGTAGGCCTGGTGCGCAGGAAGGGTTTGCGTAACGGCAACCTGGAATTTGTTATTGCCGTTCCCGCTTCTTTTACGCGCTATTGCCTGCCTAAAGGGTCGGTATCCCTGGATGGGATAAGCCTGACCCTGGCGGATAAGCGCAATGATACCTTCAGCGTCTATATCATTCCGCATACGCTTAAGAATACAACTTTAAGTTTTAAAGGCCCGTCGGATAAGCTGAATGTCGAGTTTGATATCCTCGCCAAGTATAATCCTTGACTTTAGTATATCATTATGATATACTTTGTTTGGAGGTGATAAAGATGTCCGTGATGATGAATAAAGAGCTTCTTATAAGAATGCCCTCTTCGCTTTATGAGGAGACGGCGAAACTCTGCAAGAAAAGGTACGTGTCAATATCCTCATTTGTTCGGGAATTGATTCTTGAACAGATAGAAAGCGCCCTTACCCCAGCAGAGCAAAAGATTGTCGCAGAGGGTGAAAGGCAATATCTGAAAGGCAAAGGCACTAAGTGGAGAAAGGTAAAACGTGGGTAATTTCGAAGTCCTTTTAATGCCGGTTGCGCTTAAATTTTACAAATCCTGCCCGGAAGAGCTAGCCAAGAGATTAAACAGATGCTTCGAAGATCTAGAAAACAATCCTTTTTGGGGACCGAACATAAAGGTGCTGAAGGGTGAGAAGAGGCGCTATAGATACCGGGTTGGTGATTACCGCGTGATTTATGGGATTGACAAAGAGAAAAATAAAGTCTTTGTTGCTTTAATTGCCTCTCGATCCTCGGTATATAGAAGCATAAATTAGACAGTTGTTCTATCCCTGATTTCCGGCTCTTCACGCCAATCCAATATCGGAAAATCCGATTTTCTATTGTTGCCATACCGTAAAATTCTGGTATAATTAAAATAAATATAGACAAAGGTCCTTCGTCGCGTAAATCGCGACTTCAGGACCGTTTTACAGACTTAAAATTTTGGTAAAACGGGGCGTGGCTCAGCTTGGTAGAGCGCTTGAATGGGGTTCAAGAGGTCACAGGTTCAAGTCCTGTCGCCCCGAATTTAATCCTTACGAGCAAGTGCGAGTAAGGATAATATATTCCAGCTTAAAAAAGGAGGTCCAATGCTTAAAAAATTTTTTCTCTCCCTTGTTTTTCTTTTTGCATCCGTCATGCTTAGTTTTATTCCCTCGCTATTTGCCGACGAAACCATTACCATCACCACCTATTATCCCTCACCCTATGGAAGCTATCAGGATCTTTATGTGGCAAATAAGCTCGGCATCGGAACCACGAGTCCCACCTATAAATTAACGGTGCAGACGGCGGTCGGGAGTTGGGGAATAGTGCAGACTGACGGAACGAGAATGGTTGGATTATTCGTAGATGCCAATGCTGGTTATTTAGGAACGCGGAGTAATGATAATCTTGAATTTTTTACTAATAATGGTGCGGCTCAAATGACTCTTTTAACTAACGGCAACGTCGGCATTGGGACCACAGCGCCGACAGCACAGTTTGAACGGGCCTGCCCGGCAGGATTCACCAATGTCAAGGCAGGGAATAACCAGCTCGGATGTATGCAGACGGCTTTACAGGGGAGCGGTACCTGGTGGACTGCGGCCAATACGTGTTTCACAACATACGGAGCTCGACTTGCAATCTATTCTGAGTGGTACGTCGCGCTGAACAATTATTCGGCGATCGCTCGCCCAACGGGCTGGGAATGGCTGGGGAACGGAGATTATTATAGTACTGAAGGTTGTAGTATGGTTGGGTCAGGAGGGTCCATAACTAATCCTGATACTTGGCCTTGTAGTCAAACGGCTAATTATAGGTGTTGGCTTCCTAGGTAATTTTGGGTTTAGATGAAAAAGCAGCTGCATATTTTTTATTCAGGCAGTGTCCAGGGGGTAGGGATGCGTTATACTATCCGGGATGTTGCCTCAACCCTTAAGGTCTGCGGCTGGGTGAAGAATTTAAGGGACGGCCGGGTTGAGGTTTTAGCGGAGGCTGAAGAAGATATCCTGAATGATTTTTTTAAGCAAGTTAAGGACCGTTTCCCCCGTTATATTAAAGGCATAGCTTTGGAATGGCTTCCTGCGAGCGGAGAATTCCGCGATTTTCAAGTAGTATTCTGACCCGATACACGGCCTAACATGCCTCTTACAATAAAAAGAGAGATCGAGCAGTTAAAGGAAAAAATACGCGAGCACGATTATCTCTATTATACCCTAAGCCAGCCGCGGGTCTCCGATAAAGAATATGATGACCTTTTTGCCAGGCTGAAATCCCTTGAAGAAGCGCATCCGCAATATCGTACCGATGACTCACCTACGGTACGAGTTTCCGGAGGAATAAGCCCGGGGTTTAAGGCGGTAAAGCACGGCACCGGGATGTTCTCCCTGGACAATACCTATTCCATTGATGAATTAAAGGAGTGGGATGCCCGGATACGTAAGGGTTTGGGCAAAGATACTGCCTATGATTATGTGGCTGAACTTAAGATCGACGGAGTAAGCGCTAACCTTACCTATATAAAAGGTAAACTTACCATAGGCGCAACCCGCGGAGACGGCCAGACCGGCGAGGATGTAACTGCCAACATAAAAACCATCCGTTCTATACCCCTGGTTTTAATGGGTAAGGAGCTGCCGGATCTAGTGGAGATCCGGGGTGAGGTTTACATGGATAAAGATGATTTTTTAAAGGTGAATAGCGAACGCCAGGAAGCCGGCGACGTTCTCTTTGCCAACCCGCGCAATGCCACCAGCGGATCGCTCAAATTATTAGACAGCAGTATCGTGGCTAAAAGGCATCTTAATTTTCTGGCGCATTCTTTAGGAGCTTATCAGGGTAAGCCGGTTAACAGCCAGTGGGAATTCTTGAGGCTATTAAAAGAGTGGGGCCTGCGCACTGATAAACATTCAGTATCCTGCCGCGATATGGAAGAGGTGATCACTTACTGCCGGAAGTGGCAGGAGAAAAGAGAGGAAGTCCCTTACGAGATAGACGGGACAGTGGTTAAATTAAACAGCTTTAGCCGGCAGGGCAAGCTGGGTTTTACCGCCAAAAGCCCGCGCTGGGCAGTGGCTTATAAATTTCCCGCCCGGCAGGCGACCACCGAGCTATTGGACATAAAGGTCAATGTCGGCCGCACCGGGGTGATCACCCCTACGGCGGACCTAAAACCCGTAGAATGCGCGGGGGTAATTATCAGCCACGCTACCCTGCATAATTTTGATGAGATAAAAAGGCTCAAAGTCCGTGTCGGTGACCGGGTGCTTATTGAGCGGGCGGGGGATGTTATCCCCAAAGTGGTGAAGGTAGTTCAACAGAAGGGTAAAGAGGATTATGAGATCCCTAAGCACTGCCCTGCCTGCGGAGAAAAGATTGTTAAGGAAAAAGAGGAGGAGGTAGCTTTCCGCTGCGTAAATTCCGATTGCCCGGCGCAGCTTGAGCGCTCCCTGCTGCATTTTGCCGGCCGCGATGCAATGGATATCGAAGGCTTAGGCGAGGCGGTGATCAGCCAGCTGGTTAAATTAAAATACTTGAAGAGTTTAGCGGATATCTATAAACTTAAGCTTGAGCAGTTGTTACGGCTTGAGTTATTCAAAGAGAAGAAGGCGAATAATTTATTGTCCGGTATCCAAAAGAGTAGATCCCGGGATCTAGCCCGTTTGATCTTTGCTTTAGGCATACGCCACGTAGGGCAAAAGGCTGCCTATACATTAGCGCGGGAGTTTGGCAGTATGGATAAGCTTATGAGCGCTAAACTGGAAGGACTGGATAACATCCCGGAAGTCGGTTTAGTTATGGCAGGTTCAATTATTGATTATTTCAGCCTCTTTCGTAATAAAATGTTGATCAGGGAGTTGAAAGAGTCAGGAGTCAATATGCGCCAGGAGGGTTTTGAGGCTAAAAGGAATAAATTAACCGGTAAAACCTTTGTTTTTACCGGAGAACTTAAAGGATTTTCCCGCTCTGAAGCAGAGGAGCTGGTGCGTTTATCAGGAGGTAATTTTTCATCCAGCGTGAGCAGTAAAACCGATTTCGTAGTAGCCGGTGATAGCGCGGGTACAAAATTACAGAAGGCTAGGGAATTGGGGGTCAGGATAATCGGGGAGAGTGAATTCAAGGAGATGCTTAAATGAAAAAATTTATCATGATTTTTTTCTCGGGTATCATAGTGCTTAACCTGGCAGGCTGTGAGTCTTTTACCCGTAAGTTCACCCGTAAACCCAAGAAGACAGATCAGGCGGTAGAGATGGTTTTGGTTCCCGAAGAATATAATGGCCCTAATATGACAAAGGAGGAGCTTTACCGGCAGTATTTTACTTACTGGAAATCCTGGCAGGATGAATTGATCAATGCCCTTACCCAGAACTCCAGCCTCAAGAAGAAATTGGATTGCGCTCAAGAGGCGATCAAGAATCTGGTAAATATGCGGTCTCTTATGATAGAACAGGCCCAGAAAAACCTTGATGTTTATATCGCCAGGTCACAGGACCTGCTCTCGGATATGCAAAGCGATACCTACGGCATGGGTAATAATCGCAATAGGCTGGCTGCCGAGCGCGTTAAATCGGATATCCAGCGCGGTTTTATTTATCCCAAGGTGAAGAATTATTTGCGATGATACTGGAAACCGTTAATGTCGGGCCGATGCAGGTAAATTGTTATATACTTGCCTGCGCGGAGGGTAGAGGCGCTGTCATTATAGACCCCGGAGACCAGCTGCGTAAGATAAACGCGGTTTTAGAGAAACATAAACTGCGCCCCGCGATGGTGATCAATACCCATGGACATTATGATCATATCGGCTGCGATGATAAATTCGGGGTGCCGGTTTACGCGCATAAGCAGGAGGTAGCCATGCTCACCGACCCCGGCTTAAATCTTTCCGCTTCTTTTTCCCGGGCCTAT
>SCRK01000066.1 GCA_004298075.1 bacterium
AGCGGACAAAACCCAGTTGGTGGGGATCGGCATGGCAGCCAAAAGCGGCAAGCCGGTTTCAGTGTGGCTGGGCTCGGTAAGCGCCTATATCATCGTTACGGTGATCTCGGTTTTTCTGGGTGCGGTTATGGCCAGATTCATTAAGCCGGAGATGATCCGCTATATAGGGGCCTCGATGTTTATATTTATCGGCGTTTTAATGCTGCTTAAGGCAATTTAGGAGCCATGTCTTCGCCAAAAGAGTATCTTTATAGCCTGGTCACCGGTAAAACAAAAGGCCCGCTGGCATGGCTTTTGCGGGAAGTTTTATTCACGCTTTCTTTTATCTATGGCCTGGCAGTGGTTATACTGGCTTTTATTCACAGGGCAAACCAGGTAAGGCTTAATGCCAGGGTGATCAGCGTAGGCAATATCACCCTCGGCGGCACAGGCAAAACTACTTTGGTGGAATATCTTTGCGCAAAGCTGTCTTCCTCGGGTAAAAAAATAGCGGTATTAACCCGGGGTTATAAACGGGACGCTGCCGCAAAAGGGCTGGCGGGTATGGGTGATGAACCGGCCATGCTGCAGGGAAAACTACCGCAGGTGCATGTAATTGTTGACAAAGATAGGGTAAGATCAGGGATCAAGGCGATCAAGGAGTACGCGGCAGATACGCTGATACTGGATGACGGGATGCAGCAGTGGCGTATATTCAAGGAGCTGGAGATCGTAACTATCGACGCGGTTAATCCTTTCGGCAATTACCGGATGCTGCCGGCGGGTTTCCTGCGTGAGCCGCTAAGCGCCTTAAAGCGAGCCGATATTTTTGTGCTGACCCAGGTTGCCCCGTATGAGGATACAAGCGGCCTAACGGCGAAATTAAGAAAGATAAATCCCCGGGCTTTGATCGTTGAATCAATGCATGAGCCGGTTTCTTTCAGCAACGTGCATAATCCGGATGAGGTCTTGAGTTTAGATTATTTCCGGGGCAAACATGTCGCGGCATTCTCCGGTATCGGTAATCCGCAAGGGTTTGAGGATCGCCTCTGTTCGCTGGGAATAAACATCGGGTTGCCGATCAGGTTTAATGATCATCATGATTATACGCAAAGCGAGCTTGCCGGGATCGCCAGGGAGGCGCGGGAAAATAAACTGGAGGCCATTATCACCACGCAGAAGGATGCCGTAAAAATAAACCGGTTAGAAACCGTAGGTTTCCTGATAGTTGCTTTGGATATAAAATTAAGCATAACTAAAAATGAAGCAGAATTTGATCGCAGATTACTTAAGTTGTATCCTGTTTAGGATAACAGGTTTTTTTACCTGTTTTCTACCTTTTAATATCAGCCTTTTTATGGGCAGGAGGCTGGGAGACCTTATTTATATATTTGACAGAAAGCACCGCGTTGTTGCCTGCGCGAATATCAGGAAAACCGTGGCAGAAGGAGGGGATTGGAGAGCCGCAACGCGCATCACCCGAAAGGCTTATCAGGCATTTGGCCAGAACCTTATTGAGATATCCTTTATCCCCCGCATAAATAAACCGTACCTTGAAAAATACATAAATATAGTTAATAAGGATAATATCGAGGCGGCTTTTAAAAGAGGTAAAGGGGTGATCTTTCTGGCTGTCCATGCGGGTGACTGGGAGCTTTCCAATATCATCTGCGCCAATCTTGGTTTTCCTTTTATCCTTTTTGTGCGCGATCAGGGTTTCCCCAGGTTAAACAGGCTGCTTAATTCTTATCGGCTGAAACAGGGGGCAAAAATTATTTATAAACAAGCCGGGCCGCGCCAATTGATCGAAACAGTCAACAAAAACCAGGCGATCGGCATGACCATGGACCAGGGAGGCAGACACGGAGAATTGGTGAAATTCTTCGGCAGGGAGGCTTCCATGTCCACAGGGGCGGTGAAGCTGGCTTTGAAATACGATTGCTCCATAATCCCCACTTTTTACACGCGAGTCAAAGGGCCTTACATCAAAGTGATCCTGGATCAGGTGTATACGGTAAGCAGGTCGGGGGAAGCTCAAAAGGACCTGCGGGATAACCTGCAGCGGCTGGCTGGTATCTACGAAAAATATATCCGGCTCTACCCGCATGAATATCTCTGGACCTATAAGATATGGAAGTACGGCAAGGAGAGGGAGCTGCTTATCCTATCCGATGGAAAAACCGGGCACCTGCGCCAGTCAGAGAGCGCTGCTAAATTGATCATCCAGCAGTTGGCCGGGCGCGGGATAAAAACCAATCTTTCCATCCAGGAGGTGAGATCCCGGGAAAGCCGGCAGGGTTTGATTAGTTTTAAGCCGGATATTATTATTTCCGCCGGCAGCTCGATAAGCGCCCTTAACTACCGGTTAGCCAGGCAGAGCCAGGCTAAATCCATTGTTTTGATGCGTCCGTCAAATTTAAGCCTGAAGAAATTCGACCTGGTAATTATCCCCGAGCATGATAACCCGCCGGCAAGAAAGAATGTAGTAGTAACCAGCGGCGCGCTTAATTTGATCGACGCGGATTATTTAAAAGAAAAATCAGAGAGGCTGAAACGATCGGGTTTTATCAAAAGCGCCTTATCTCCTTTATGCATCGGGGTGTTGATCGGGGGGAACAGCAAGGGTTTTTCTATCTCCGGCCGGTTGATCTCTACGGTGATATGTGAAATTAAAAGATCCGCCGAAGAGCTTAACGCGGATATCCTGCTTTCTACATCGCGGCGCACCTCCCCGGAAGTGGAACAGGTTATTAAAAATGAGCTTGGCGGTTATGGCCGTTGTAAGCTTCTGGTCATCTCTAACGAGCATAACAACCCGGATGTGGTGGGAGCAATACTTGGGTTCAGCAGTATAGTGATCAGCTCGCCGGAGAGTATTTCGATGGTTTCCGAAGCGGCAAGCGCGGGAAAATACGTTATGGTATTTA
>SCRK01000067.1 GCA_004298075.1 bacterium
CTCTGCACGGACATAACCCCCAGCTGGCTTCCGTCGGATCCGATAACCCTCACTTGGGGGACATTAATCCTTTCGTTAATCCGGATGAACTTTTTTATAGCAACCACCTCTCTTTCTATTTATGTTCCTGGATCTGGTTTTTCAACTGTTCAATAAATTTATCCAGGGCGACTGCCCCCTGGTCTCCGCTGCCTTTTTTACGCACACTGACCTGGCCCTGCTTTGCCTCGCGCTCCCCTACGATCAAACAATAAGGTATTTTATTCAGCTCGGCGTTACGGATGCGCTTATCCAGCGTCTCATTGCGCAGGTCGATATCTACGCGGATGTTTTCCTTTTCCAGCCTTGCTTTGACGGTTTGCGCGTAAGCCTGCGCCGTATCTTTGATCGGAATCAGCAAAACCTGCGATGGCGCAAGCCACAAAGGAAGTTCCCCTTTATAATGCTCAATAAGCGCGCCGATAAAACGCTCAAGTGAGCCTAATAAAACCCGGTGCAGCACGATCGGCTGCTGTTCTTTGCCTTCGGCGTCGATGTATGAAAGGTTAAATCTTTTGGGAAGGGCAAAGTCGCATTGGATAGTGGCGCATTGCCAAGTCCTTTTAAGCGCGTCTTTTAATTTTATATCGATCTTCGGCCCGTAAAAGGCGCCGTCCCCCTGATTGATTTCGTAGCTCAAGCCTTTTTCTTTCAAGGCATCTTCAAGTGCTGCAGTAGCTTGTTGCCAATCTTCATCCGAGCCAATGGATTTTTCCGGCCGCGTGCTTAATTCGATCCCCACCGTATCAAACCCAAAGATTTTCATCGTATCAAAAACAAAATCAATAACCCCCTTTATCTCCTGGCGCAGCTGTCCGGGGAGGCAAAATATATGCGCGTCATCCTGGGTAAAGCCGCGCACGCGCAGGAGCCCGTGCAATACCCCGGCTTTTTCCCGGCGGTACACCGTACCAAGCTCAAAAAGCCGCAAAGGCAGGTCTTTATAGCTGCGGGTCTTGGATTTGTAGATGAGTATATGGCCGGGACAGTTCATCGGCTTTAAAACAAACTCCTTATCCTCGGCGGTAAAGGTATACATATTGTCTTTGTAATAATCATAATGGCCGCTGGTCTTCCAGAGCGAGGCATCCATAATATGCGGGGTGATCACCAGCTGATAACCCCGTTTTAAATGCTCACTTTTTTCATAATCCTCGATGATGGTGCGCAGAAGCGCTCCCCTGGGATGATAAAATACCAAGCCTGCCCCTGCCTCCTCGTGATATATATCAAAGAACCCCAGTTGCGGCCCTAACTTCCTGTGGTCGCGCAGCTTTGCTTCCTCCAAATTTTTTAAATATTCGTCTAATTCTTTTTGCGTGTTAAAACAAGTCCCATAAATCCTCTGCAGCATGGGATTGGTTTCAATCCCGTGCCAATATGCTCCGGCAACCGACAACAATTTAAAGGCCTTGATCTGGCCGGTTGATTTTATGTGCGGTCCGCGGCAGAGGTCCAAAAAACCACTACCGGTCTTGTAGATAGAGAGCTTATCGTCCGGTAAAGCCTGGATAAGCTCAACCTTATAATCTTCTTGTAACTTTTTAAACAGCTCAACAGCCGCGCTTTTATCCAGCTCCTGGCGCAAAAACGGCTCATCCCTGGCGATTATCTTTTGCATCTCTTGCTCTATCTTAAGCAAATCCTCGTCGGTAAAAGGCTCTTCTTTATCAAAATCATAGTA
>SCRK01000013.1 GCA_004298075.1 bacterium
AGGAACAATGAACTTCCCTATATTCGTGCCACCTGCAGATAAACTCGATTGAACGTTGGAGTTACTAAGTGGAATATTTGGTAAATTATCTTTTGATAAGGACTGTCCTCCCGCATTTTCTTCCTTTGCTGTAAATAGAGCGGTGTGGGTGATTGGCTTTGCCTCAATTCCATTGCCATCCCCTTTATAGTTGGAAGGCACAGAATAGGTCATCATTACAAATCCTGTTCTATCACTAATGCCGATCTGCTGTAGGTCGGTAGTAAACGTTTGTTTAGAGACTAAAGCTAGCTGATTGAAAAATCCACGATAAAGGTCAAAAGAGCCTGCGTCGGTCTTTTCTTTACCCTCTGAAGGAGTGAAAGGAAAGCTGAGGCCGCTAATAAAATCAGGCCTGATTAAGGGATAATAAGTATTTTTGCCAAAAAACGCTGATTCGATTTCAATACCAAAAGGTATTTCTCCGGTATATTTGGTTTTACCCCTAAATTCATTGAGAAGATCTTCGACGGTCCATTTTGTAGTATATTTGGAGTCAAGACCTTTAATATCAGAGCCGATTTTGCCTTCATTTGTCGTAATGAGAAATTGTCCGCGCAAGTTACGAAGGATTAACCCCGGATCAATGGGGATATCGCGGCTAAGAGGGGTTGCAGAGGAACTTCCGCTTATATTCTTAAAGGCAACCCCTTCTCCTTTAGCAAGCAGCTGCCAGCTGCTCTCCTGACCGGTTTGCATGTTTATATCGTTGGTAAAAGCGAGGTTACCGGTAACTTTATATTGAGGATTTCCTTGCACTTTTTCCAAAGGCATAATTCCTGCTTCAGTAGTAAACTGGCCTATCATTGACCAAATATTGATGTTACCGTTGCCTCCTTCTTTGTCAAGATACGTAGTGAAGGCATCTTTGGCATAAACTTTTCTATCTATGAAATTAGGCTTTTTACTGCTTATCCCTGCAAACAAAATGCCGGCTTGCTGATGTCTATCGAAAGGGTCATTTATCAACGCATTATTACTTATCCGCATAGTAGCAAAATCTGTTAATCGGTCATTATTAGGATTCGCAATGACCCTGCTGCCAGAAACTCCAGCTGCGCTTAATCCGTAAAGAACCGGCTTTTCTTGTGAATTGTCAAACGTAGTGGCATAAACAAGGTTTATCCCTGTGCTATTATCAGTCTGGACATTAAAGATTGTTTTCCTGCCCTCACCTTCAATGATATTATTATTCAAGCTGCCCACAAACCAACCAGGGACAGAAAAAGCCTGATCAGGATTACCGCTAAAATTCAACACATTGTCACCAAAGATATTTGACCTTATCACAGCCTGGTCATTGACAGACTTGAAATCAAAATTAGCCTCTCCATTACTTGTAAAATTAGTAAGATTCAGATCTGCCTGTAGGTTATTTGGATTTGCTGCGTTAATAAATTTGGCCTGCCTCTCTATACCAAAATTCAGGTTTACTGCATTTACTATAAGCGAGCTTGCATTAACAGAGTTTTCTGAAGGGCCTGAGTAGAAACCCCCTAAAAATTCTTTCCCTAAATCGTTCTTCACGTGATAACTTTCTTTTGAGCCGTTTACCGCATAATCGTGAAGATAATAAATACCGGTATTGTTATTCCAACCGCCTTGCG
>SCRK01000068.1 GCA_004298075.1 bacterium
GAAATACTGTCTAAAAGCTTCTGGTTATATTCAAGCTGCCTTGAGAGATCCTGTTTCTCGTTGCGCAGGCTGTTAAGGTCTATTTGCAGGGAGCTCTTTTCCCTCTGCAATGAATCATTGCTTATCTGTAGATTCTTTAATTCCGTGCGTATGCTGGATACCTGCAGCTCCAGGCTGGTTTTTGCCTTAAGGATCTGGCCCCAGTAAGCATCCGTACTCTGCGGGGCTGTTTCCTGACCTGAAGTACCGGCCCCTTCTTTCTCCTTATTCTCCTTTAGCCTTGCAACCAATTCATCCCTGGTGCGGTTGGCCAGATCAAGCTTCCTCTGTAATTCATTGATCTCCTGCGTAGCCTTATCCTTATCATCCCTGAAGGTGTTGATCTTTACCTGGTTGGCCTTTAATTCGCTCTCGATCCGGTCAACCTTGCTGATGAGGGTGGCGTTCTCGCTCTTTAAATCATTGCGTTCGCGCGTGAGCATCTGCTGGGAGCTGATTGCCTGCATGAAAAGAAAAAGGCAGACCACGGAAAAACCTATCAGGCCGATGATGATTAATTTCGTCTTTTGATCCATAATCCCCCCTGTT
The DNA here is from genome assembly GCA_004298075.1 of bacterium. GTDB lineage: Bacteria > Omnitrophota > Gorgyraeia > Gygaellales > Profunditerraquicolaceae > UBA6249. The sequence goes on from SCRK01000068.1 coordinate 589, forward strand.
ATAATTGGGCGAATACCCTCTCCAAAACAAAACTTGCCGCGCCCATGGCTACGGCATTCTCCCTTAACTGGGAATAAGCTATTTTTAAATCTACGTTCGCTTCATGAAAGGACCAGTCCCTGACCGTAGACCTTATCTTATTTAAAAAATCCTCACCCGCCTCTTCAAATCCTCCTCCGATAACCACCACCTGCGGGTTAAGCAGATTCACTAGAAAACTGATCTTGATCCCCAGCCTTTTGGCCGCCCCCTCTAAAACAGAAACGGCGGTTTCATTTTTAAGGCGAGCCGCGATAAAGACGTTTTTTAGATCAAGGTTCTCCATGCCGCATGAGGCAATGCGGAAAAAATCTTCCGCCTTTTCTTTATCTTTAAGCAATATCCCTTTTACCTCATCAACAATACCCAGGTCAACCTCCCAGCGTTTGATAAAACACGGGGCACCGCTTGCGCAGGCAAAAAGGTCCTGCTCTTTATAATTATACACGGATACCTCGCCGGCATAACCCTGTGACCCGCGGTAAACATCCCCGTTGATCATGATGCCGCATCCTACACCGGAAAACATGTAAAGAACGTTTTTATAGTCCTGCTCTAAGCCCAGCCAGTATTCCCCGGAGCAGGCGCTTGTGGCGTCATTCTCGATCAGGGTCGGCAGGTTAAATTCTTTCTCCATCAGATCTTTTAAAGGTATATCTACCGAGGCATAGGTATAATAATGGTCCATCTTCTGCGGCCAATGGACTGAGCCGCTCTTCTTGTTGATCAAGCCGGCGATACCTACGCCGATACCTTTTATATTCGCGGCATAACCCTTAGAGCGCCTCAGGATCTCACGCACGATCTCTAATAGGCATTCGGAAACTTCTCTCACCGACGCCTGGGGCCGGGCGATCTGGGTCTTGGTGATGATATTGCCCTTTAGATCCACGAGCAACCCGACCATATTCATCAGGTTCAGCCCCACCCCGATAGCAAATCCTCCGGCCGGATTCAGGTCCAAGAGGACCGGCCGCCTGCCGCCTTCGGATACATCGAGCTCCTTTTCATAAACCAGGTTGCGCTTGACAAAATCATCGATGTAGCTGGAGATAGTCACTACATTTATACCCATCTCATGAGAGATATCAGGGCGGCTTATCGGCCCCTGCCTGCGCAAGATATCCAGCATTTCAATATTGCGCTTTTCTTTTTCGCTGAAAGACTCTTTTTGCAGATCCAGTGTGTGCATAGGATGGAAGAACCTTTTGTTCTTGAGAGATAAATAGAAAATATTTATCTTATTTATACTACTAAAGAAAGCTTAAGTCAAGTATTTTTAAGAGGTAAGAGAAATGGGGTCAGAATTATTTTTCCTGCAAAAATAATTCTGACCCCATTTCTCCTGGCCCCATTTTTGAAGCAAAATTATTTTCCAGCGTTCGGTCTGCCTATAGGCCTTATAGTAATTTCTCTATGTACGAGCTGTTCTATTTGCGCCTTAAAAGCTACGCCGCCTACTATACCATTTTTATTAGTCATTTCTCTAAGAAGTTTCAACATGGACTCTGGCATTATGTTCTGGAGGAATTGACGGTATTTAACCTGGCGCTCCCCTAAATTACAGCCTATGCTATCGTACCATGAATCCATGTCCACAATAGGATCTTTTTCGCCAAACGCCCTAACCCGATAGCTTGACCAACGGTATAATTCCGGAGAACTCCCTAGGCCTGCCCTTACAGGATTCATTTCAATATAACGAAGGCAGCTTAAGAAATATGATTCTTTATCAATTAATGAAGACTTAAAACGACCTTCCCAAAGAGTACCTGAACGCTTATACTTATTATTGACATAACGAACATACTTAGCGCCTACCAGTTTTATCAATAAACTGATATTATTCTCTTCTTTTTTAGGTTCAACAAGCAAGTGAAAATGGTTGGGCATCAGACAATAGCTATAAATGAGGCAGGGATGCTTAATTTTTGCTTCTTGGAGGACCTCTAAAAAGAAGAGGTAATCCTTATCTCTCAAGAATATTGGAATTCTGTTGTTGCCTCGCTGGACTACATGACAAGGCACATCAAGTACAAATAAACGGGGTCTTCTGGCCATAAAAAATCTCTCCTTCTGCTATCAATAGACGCAAAGGGAGAGAAAATCTAACTAAAAATAATTCTGACCCCGTTTTCATTTTCTGGCTAACCTGCCAGTTTACGGTGGGTAACCAAAACACGAAGAATTATCGTCGCAATACTGACAATGCCACGTAGCCTGGCCTGTGCCCGGACCATACGTGAGATAAAAAACATACTCTCTAGAGGCGTTTGGGATCTTTCCCCCCGCGATGCTCCTACCCGCAACTAAATTCACCCATGTTGATGTACCACCACCCAACCAATAGCTATAAAAGTTAGTAGTTGATGTACCGCTCCCGCTCCAGCACAAGCCGAAGCTACTAGAAAGGCAGGTAAAATCCGCCCCTATGTCGGAACTCGTTATTCCGGTCAATGTACCATTATTCAGGTAATATTCATACGCAAGCTGGCGCATAGCACCTATATGCACTTTAGCTTCGGCAAGACGCGATTTCTCAACTACATTGGAGTATTGCGTTATGCCTATAGCTGCCAATATGCCCACGATGATGATGACGATTATAATTTCAATTAACGTAAAACCGTGCTTCTTATTGGGGCTGGTTAGTGAGTTGCCTTCCTCAGAGAGAGAGAGAGAGAGAGAGAGAGTCGGTACTGCTTTGGTTGGTTTACTGGCTTTTAGGATGGGAAGCATTATGGCTTATAGTGTTAAGTTGTGGTTCTGTAGTAGATTATACTATTCTTTTAATATATAGGCAATGTTCTTTAAAAGGTTGTAAAAATGGGGTCAGAATTATTTATTAATTGGTTGTTGCCGTAATAAATAATTCTGACCCCATTTTTTAATGCACGTCAACCATTATAAATGAATGATCCACGATACCCGCTGGTGAGACTATGATCAAGTTTATCTCTTTTGTTCCGGGATCGGAATAAGCGCCCTGGAAACTCCCGCTGTTCAACTGCGGGGCAGCTCCTCCCAGGTTTCCTGACCAGAGATATTGCAGCTCTACCGGATTACAGCCGCTCTCCGGCATACCGGAAGAAGATGAAACAGTTACCTTCTGCCCTTTTTCCAATATATAAACGGAGGATTGCAACGCGGATTTGCCGGCCTCTAAGGAAATATCCTGATTTTTAAAGGCGAGGTCCAGGAATGTTTTCAAATTATATTCCAGAGGTTTATTATCGCTGATCTCTTTAAGCCTTTCTTTGGCCAGGCCCACCGTCATCTGCTGATTATCCCCGGCGGTATTGATCAGGGCATCATAGTAACCCTTGGCCTTGGCTAAATCACCTTCCCACTGCGCCAATAAACCCAATTGATAAAAACTGGATATCACCTGCGGGCTAATCGTTGATTTAGCGGTAAGTTTCTCGAAATAAATCCTGGCTTCCTTGATATCTCCCAATACATAGGCGTTGATCATGGCGATCTTATAAACAGCTTCATCAAAATATTTTGCATCGGGATAGAGCCGGATAAGTTGCAAATAGAGCTGGACGGCATTCTTGTAATCCTGCATTTTCTCTAAGTTAAAGGCGCGCAAATAGATTGTCTCCTGGTTAAAAGCATTCTTGGCGCCTAATGCTTCAATTTTCGCGAAGATCTTCTCCGCGTAGGCCATATCATATAAACCTGTACTCTTGTACGCGAAGAGGCTTGCGATCTGGAATAATTCCGGGACGAGTTGATCGGCAGTAAGTGATTTGGAGATTATTTCTATATAAATATCATAGACTGTTTCGGACAACTCTAAATTTCCCTCATTATAAAACCCTTGCGCCGCTGACTTAAGCTGGCTATCCGACATTTTTCCCGAGACAAGCTTATCCACATAAAGTTTATAAAGCTGGCGGGCCTGCGCCTTTTGGCCGTAGCTGGAAATGGTGTCGGCGGTATCCTTGATCAACTGCGGTTCCTGGGCCTGCCGGCTATAGGCATTTGTATCCGCCAATAGTTGGTCTAATGCAGATTCGGCAAAGGCATCCTGCTGCCCCTGATGAAACTGCCAAAGCAAGAGCCTGGCTTTGACCTTAAGGCAATCGCCGGCTTTAGTTTCCTCAATTACCTTGCCGGCATTATCCACTATCTGATCGCGGTAAGCATTGCCGCTGGCGAAATATTCATCCCAGGATTGCTTTTCCTCCAGATATTTAAGCTGCAGGTAACGGGTAAGCGCCTTATAATAATTAAGGCATGGCTGGGTAAGCTTCTCTTTGCCTTTGGGCTTATTGAGAAAATCCATAAATCCGGCATACTGGTTATCCTTAAGATATTTAGCTTTCAGCTCTTCAAGGCTCGGGCAGCAGGAAGCTCCGGCAGCTTGAGTCCATAAAAATATACCGAGAATAAATGCTGCAGCTCTCAAAATAAGTGACATGGGTTTAGCCTCCTTGAGATGCTTTCTTAGGCCCCGCTTTCTTCAGAACCGGGTGCTTCCAGAATTCCCGGATCACGTAATATGCCTTGCGCGGTACGCGTTTGTTTATGCCGTTCTCCAGCTGCGGGCTTAAGGCGACAATGCCGAACCATTCCTCATTCATATTCTTGTTGCCTTCGGCGCGGATATCAAAATAATAGCTGCCGTTAGACCAGCCGCTTTCAGTATTATGCACCGACCAACCTTGCGGGTTATCGGGATCATACTTCCACCACTCATCCGTCCATTCAAAAATCGTTCCTCCTATGCAATTACCCGCGCCCTTTTTATTGTTAGCCAGGTTTTCATATATCTGGCTCCACTGCGACTGGAGGAAAAATGCCTGCATATCCTGGTCCTCTTTCTTTAAATAAGCGTCATAACAATCCGCGCCAAATTCAGACAATAACACCGGCTTATCGAATTCGGCCTTGATGGATTTAAAAAGATTCCCGAAGGTCCTGCCGCGGTAAATGATACAGGCGACAAAATCCACATCCTGGCAATATTTATCGGCGGAGTCAAGGCCCACCAGCTCTCCGTTACCCAGGCCTACCGGATGCAGGGTGTCTATTTTATGTATTTCCTTGGATAGGTCATTAACGAATGAATAATAGATCCGGGCGCGTATGGCTTTTTGCTTTTGCGGATCAGCTTCGAGGTCCACCTCCGGGCTTGACCAGGGGTTGACATAACCAAGGCAGGAGTAATTATTTTCATTGCCCAGGATCCAGCCCAGGATCCCCGGCTCATCCTTATAATTATTGACCATTTCAATAACCTGCTTCTTTACCTTATCCTGAAATTTCTTATCCCCATAAAAAGGGCAGGGATATTCCCAAAA
>SCRK01000069.1 GCA_004298075.1 bacterium
CCAGGAGGATGTGCTTTCTTTCACTAACCGCAGGCATACCCCGGAAACCGCGGTAAAGGCGTATAATGAAGCGAAAAAGACGGGCTTTAAAGAAATCAACCTGGATATGATGATCAATCTTCCGGGGCAAACCCTCAAGGGCTGGCAGGGGGATCTGGAACAACTGGCTTTACTCAGGCCCTCCTCGGTCACTCTCCATCAGACGATCCTGAAAACAAACTCTATGCAGGAGCTTTATTCCCGGGACAGCAGTAAATTCTCTCATAATCTTGATATATTAATGATGAAAGTGATGGCGCATATTTTCCTGGAGAGAAACGGCTATCAGCTCCAGAAGGTGGACTTTTATTCCCTGAAACATCAGGGTGCCGGCATGCCTGAAGATATCCCCGAAGTCCTGTCTTTTGGCGTGAGGTCATGGTCTTGTTTCAACAACTTCGAATATTATAATGCAATGGATATCTATGAGTATATGAAAATTGCCGGTAAAGGTAAATTACCCATAGTCGTTGGCGCAAAGATCCTGCAGGACAGGACGCTCAGAAAGTTTGTCATGCGGGGCCTGAAGGATACCGTTAACGGGCTGGAAATAAATTTATGGGATCAATATAAGGGTTTGAATAATGAAAATCTCCGTCAAGGGGAGCAGATCGAGAGGCTGAAATTGACCCGCGTTGTAAAAGACAGGTTAAAGCTGAATATTGCCGGGGTCTTCTTTGTCGATGAGATCTTTAAAGAATTCTACGAAAGCAGAGCAAAGGTGGCGTTATTCGTAAAGATAGTTTTGGGCAATAAATTCTTGAGGAGTTTATATTTTAAGATCTCAAAAAACAACCCCGGATTTACAAGCAGGCTCTTTCTCTGCCTGAATATGCTGCTAAAGAGATTTATGAGCCCAAAGAGAGAGAAGTAATGGAGAATAATATTAATTCGTTTAAAAAAAATATTTTCGATAAAGTAGGCCCCGGATACAAGCGCGTTGAAGAATTTGATAGCAAAAATAAAGCGGAAAAGATGACGATTTTTTACAGGAGAAAAGGACACTATTTTGCTTTTTGCGCGCAGGTTGGCGGGAAATGGCGGGTATACATAGAATAAGCCCCCTGGATATTTTAACTTTTTTTCCCGATTCGGCATGGTATAATATTTTAACTTTTTAAGAATAACATATGGGATGAAAAAGGAGGACGGATGAAAAGAGTGTTTGTTTTATGCGCGGTTTTGCTTGCCATATTTAGTTTTGGCTATTCTTCCCAGGTGAAAGTTTTCGCGGCTGAAGCCAAGTTGGACAAGGTAAGCCTGAGGTTGAGCTGGATCCCTTATGTAGATTATGCTTTTTATACCATCGGCATAAAGAAAGGTATCTATAAAAATTACGGCATTGATCTTACGCTAAATTCCGCGAAGGGTTCTGACCTTTCCTCAAAATTGATCGCTAACCGCGAGGATGCTTTTGGGGGTATATCCGCGGAGGCAGTGCTTATATGCCGCAGCAAAGGAATGCCGATCAAGGTATTGGCAGTATTTAATCAAAAGACCCCGGTGTCCATTGTTTCCCTGAAGAAAAAAGGAATAAACAAGCCTAAAGACCTGGAAGGCAAAAGCCTGGCCACCGATATCAGCAGCATGAAACACAAGCAATTTGAAGTCTTTTGTAAATTGAATAATGTAAATATAGAAAAGATAAAAATGGCGCCTATAAAAGGATCGGATCTTACGCACATTTTAAACGGCAGCGTTGACGCGATGCTCGCGTTTGGTTATATGGCGGAGAGCTTAAAAGAAAAAGATGTGGAGATAAACCAAATCAAGCTTTCCGATTACGGCATAGATATTTACGGTTTAACGCTTGCCACCAATGAGGCCCTTATAAAAGAAAACCCGGACCTGGTAAGAAGATTCTTGGCCGCGACTATAAAGTCATGGGAATACGCCATCGATCATCCTGAGGAGGCTGTGCGTTCCCTTGTTGAAGCCTATCCCGAGTTAGATTATAAAGGGCAGCTTCTGCAGTTTAAAAGTTCGGTTGATCTACTGCAGAGTGAAGACACCAAATTGCATGGCCTTGGCCACCAGTCCGAAGAAAGGTGGGAAAAGACCCAGGATTTAATATTCAATACCGGGTTTTTGGAGAAGAAGACAAAAATCAGGGATGTTTTTACTAATGATTTCTTGCCTTAACTTTTTAGGTTAAAACCGCCTTTTAGATCAAAATCTTGCCATATGAATGTCGCATTGGTGGAACCCAATATCGGCTATTCCCCTCTTCTTAACCTGGGTCTTGCTTATATTATTTCTTCCGTTGAGAGGAAACATTCTGTCCGCCTTATAGATCTAACATTCCAAAGGAAAAATTATATTCACTATTTCAAAAATAGTCTTTTAAAAGAAAAACCCGATGTTCTCGGTTTTTCTATCACTAACTTCTCTCTTTGCACCGCCATAAAATTAGCTCAGCTGGCTAAAGAAATATATCCGGATATGCATGTGATTTTCGGCGGGCCGCATACGGCTATTGCTCCTGAAGAAGTAATTCAAGAAGCAGCTGTAGATAGTGTTTGCCTCGGCGAAGGAGAATCCTCGTTTTTAGAATTCCTGGAAGCCCTCGAGCATGACAGAGGACCCAATATGAACGGCATCTGGTTCAAAGACAGGGAGGGTCAAATCGTTCGCAATCCGCCGCGCCCATTTGAAACCGACCTTGAATCGATACCCCTGGTGAACTGGGATTATTTTGACGTTAAGAGATACCTGGCCTCTAATTTTGTTTATACCGGCCCGGGAGGCTTGACCCATTTTTCCTCGAGGGGATGTTTTTATAATTGTAACTTCTGCTCCGTGCATGTCATTAAGAAAGCGCTGCCCGGAAAATACTACCGGGTGAGAAAGCCCGAAAAGCTCATAGAAGAAATACAGCTCAATGTTAAGAAATATTGGGGCATCGGTTTCCGTAGCGTTAGTTTCCATGATGCCTTGTTCGGAGCGCAGTGGGAGCAATTTGAAAAATTCTGTGACCTCTATATTAAGGCAGGATTACACAAGCTATTGCCTTGGTCATGCGCTACGAGGGCGGAGTTTGTAACGGAGGGTTGGGCGCGCCTGGCTGCTCAAGCCGGATGCGTAAAAGTTAATATAGGCGTTGAGACGGCTAATGAGCAGTTGCGCAGAAGAATATATAATAAACCTTTAACCAACAGGCAGATCGAAGGCGCGGTCAGTAATTTGGAAAAGAACGATATCTTCTATGTTTTTTTCTTTATGATGGGCTTTCCGGAGGAAACGAGAGAGACAGTACAGGAAAACTTTAATTTTATCAGGCGCCACCATCCCATAGAAGTCCGCATGCCCTTTTGCCAGCCCCTGCCTAAAACGGATTATACAAGCATGATAGGCAGGCCTCTGGATGATTCAGGAAAGGAGCTCGCTATTTTTAAAGGGCATGATCTGTGCAGGGCAGAGAGCAAATATCTCTCTAAAAAAGAACTGAAGAAATTGATGCTGCAGCACCGTTTTTGGTGGATATCAAAATGGTTAATAGGGGATTTATTCCGCTTTGGGCCCAGGTTCATAATCGATATTTTAAAATACATCTGTAACATAAAGGGCACCCGCCCGCTGCCATTGCTGCATCCCTATACGTATAAACTTATTAAAGCGCGCACGCATTTAAAATATAATATAGAAATTTGGAAAAAAAGGCACGGATTCAAATCGCTGGAAAGATCATAATCTTGTAATTCATTAACAGGGCAGGATATATAATGGGCGTTCTTCCGGAAGTGTTGGGCAAGTCCCAGATCGACAGGCATGGGTTAATACAGCGGTTAAAAAGGAAGGGAGCTGCCAGGGTCTTTTTTATTGAATCCGGTGAGGTCCCGTTAGACTGGAAAGCGGTGATGTTATGTCTGGATTGCAAGGTGAACAATAGCAGGAGGATGAAGCGCTGGAGTTGTCCTCCCTACGCTTTTACCCCCGATAAAGTGAAAGAAATGCTGGAAAAGCATCCTGAAGCCGTACTGGTAAACTTGGAGGTGGATTTTTTCCCGATCGTCAACCGCAGCTGGGATAGTTTCGATCCTTTTCTGCAGATCGCCCAAAAATTTTTTTGTCATTTCTATTGGGGAAAATTACACCGGATAATGCTGGAGCTTAAAGAATATCTAAAGAGTAAGGGGATCCCCGGTCATGTTTGGGGCAGCTCTCCCTGCCACGCGTGTTTTAAATGCAGTTACCCGCGGAAATGCCGCAAGCCAGGGGCAATGCTGATCTCGCCCGAAGCATCGGGTATCGACCTTTATCGGTTAGCGGCTACCGTAGGTATTCCCATAGAGATCCCGCCCAAAAAGAAGATACAGTTAATCTCTTTAGCTATTTTCGGGTAAAATCATGGATTGTGAGAGTTAATAATGATTAGTCTTTTATGCAGGACAGCATCTTTTAAGATCAGCAGGGTAATAAAAAGCATTAAAACCCTGCCTATAAGCTTAGCAATTAGCGTTACCGGAAAATGTAATTTAAGCTGCAAGACTTGCAATATCTGGGAT
>SCRK01000070.1 GCA_004298075.1 bacterium
CAATGATTCATTGCAGAGGGAAAAGAGCTCCCTGCAAATAGACCTTAACAGCCTGCGCAACGAGAAACAGGATCTCTCAAGGCAGCTTGAATATAACCAGAAGCTTTTAGACAGTATTTCCCAGGAGGTAGTGCGGGAGAGGAACGACAAGACGGCGATCCAGGAGACCCTTAAAAAGATCAAGGCAGAGAATAGGATGCTTAGCCAGCACTTAAAGAGCTTAAACAGCCACAAGGTGGACCTGGATAAGAAAGTCGAAGAGCTTCAGGAGGGAAAATCCAGCGTGGAGAGGCGTTTAAGCGAAATGGAGGCAATGCTGGCAGAGAGGGTCGCCCAGTTCAATTCCCTTAAGGATGACCTGGACGCGATAAGAAGCGGCAAGCCAGTGGATAGCGTGGAAAGAAAGTTCAAAGAATCCGTAGAGCTGCCGGCGATAGTCGTGCATTCAGGCTCATCCGCCGAAAAAACAGGGGCAGGAGAAGATGGCTTTTCCGGAAAGCTCCTGGCAGTAAACCTGGATAATAATTTTGTGGTCATGGATATGGGGGTTTCCACCGGGGTTAAAACCGGGGACAGGTTCTCGGTTTACCGGGATGGCAAGCAAATAGGCTCTATTGAAGTGATTCAGGTACGGGATAATATTTCCGCCTGCGATATAAAGAGAATGAACACGCCGTTTAAGATCGGCGATAATATTAAATAAGCCGCTTTCATAACAATGACACGCACCAAGAAATCAACCTCCAGGAATATCTCGATCGAAGATGTCGCCCGCGCCTCCGGCGTATCCATAACCACGGTTTCCCGGGTGATCAATAAGGCCAAAACAGTCAAGGATGCCAACCGCGCCAAGGTAATGAGCGCGGTTAAAGAGCTTAAATTCCAGCCTTCTATTTTCGCCCAGCGGCTGGCAACCGGCAAAAGTAACGTAGTGGCCCTGGTGATCCCGCGCTATGAAGGGGTATTTTATTCCTTCTACGCCCTGGAGCTTATCCGCGGCGTAGGTACTATGTGCGAGAGCTTAAAGTTGGACCTACTTTTGCACCTGACTGACGCGCGCACTCCTTTGTCCTTGCGTGGGGTAGGAGGGATCATCTTTTCGGATATTATCGGTAACCGTGCCCAGTTGGAGGATTCACTTGCCAGAGGAATACCCTGCGTGGTGGCTAACAATTATGTGGATGACCTGGATGTTTCATGCATCGCCATCGATAATGCCGGAGGAGCGGAAAACGCGGTAAATTATTTGATCCAATTGGGGCATAAAAAAATAGCGCACATTACCGGCGATGTAATGACCCAGGCAGCGGCAAAACGCCTGGAGGGCTATAAGCACGCGTTGGAACAGAATAATATCAAGGTAAGAGAGGATTATATCTTCCACACTGATTATTCGCGGGGACAGGCCCGCGGCGCGGCCGAGAGCATGATCAAAGCGGCTGACCCGGCAACCGCGGTATTTGTCGCCTCTGACTCCATGGCCCTTGAGGTAATGGCGGTTGCCCGCGAGCTTGGTAAAGATATACCGCGCGATCTATCGATCGTGGGTTTTGATGACAATCCTTCGGGCCTTTATGGCCCGGTGGGGCTTACTACCGTGCGCCAGCCGTTAATCCGCATGGCTGAAGAAAGCGTCAAGGAGTTGAATCGCCTGATCGCTCTTAAGAAGAACGCTCCCAAAAAGATACTGCTTCCGGCAGAACTGGTGATCCGTGAGTCCTGCAGGTCTTTTTCCGGGGATTAAGCTCTTGCTACAATCTATTGTATATTACAAGGTCAGCTTACCCCATATCTTGTAATTTTTATTGACAACCCTAAAACCCTTTGTTATACTCCTTATGTTTGCGGACAAACAACAGCCCAGATTTATTTTAGCCAACTTGAGGTGAAATATGGAATTAAAGTTATCTCCCAATGCCGTTAAAGTCCTGGAGCGCAGATATCTGCGCAAAGACCAGGAGGGCAAGCTTATCGAAACACCGGAACAGATGTTCATCCGCGTTGCCGCAGCTATAGCCGCGGCGGATAAGCAATACGGCAAGTCAGAGCAGGATGTAAAGATCCTCCAGGAATCATTTTTTAATATCATGACTAATTTAGAGTTCTTGCCGAACTCCCCCTGCCTGATGAATGCCGGAAAAGAGCTGGGCCAGCTCTCCGCATGCTTTACTCTTCCCATCGAAGATTCTATGGAATCGATCTTCGAGACCTTAAAGGTCACCAGCCTAATACATAAATCCGGAGGCGGGACAGGTTTCAATTTTTCTCGCCTGCGTCCTAAGAACGCCGTAGTCAAGACTACCGGTGGAGTGGCCAGCGGGCCGATCTCATTCATGCGAGTTTACGACGCGGCGACCGAGGCGGTCAAGCAGGGAGGCACCCGGCGGGGAGCGAATATGGGGATCCTGCGCGTGGATCATCCGGACATCATGGAGTTTATCACCTGCAAGGAGAATAACAACCATATCACCAATTTCAATATCTCCGTTGCTATCACCGATGAGTTTATGCGCTGCCTTGCGGCAGGCCAGGACTATGATTTGATCGACCCGCATACGCATAAACCCGTACAGCGGATAAGCGCCAGGGATGTATTCGGCCTGATCGTAAAGCAGGCGCATAAGAACGGTGAGCCCGGGATAATTTTTATCGATAGGATCAATCAGTATAATCCCACTCCCAGGTTAGGCAAGATCGAAAGCACCAATCCCTGCGGGGAGCAGCCGCTTTTGCCTTATGAGTCTTGTGATCTGGGTTCGATAAACTTGGACCAGATGTGCAGGAAGGCGCAAGGCCGCTGTGAGATCGACTGGGAGAGGCTTAAAGA
>SCRK01000071.1 GCA_004298075.1 bacterium
AAGGCGATCAAAAGCTTAAAGATCGTTGAAGATTTTAAGAAGAGCGGCAATAAACCGGAATGGATGATCTTAGAGTCACTTCCGGTGATCCCCCCTGACCTGCGGCCGTTGGTCCCTCTAGACGGTGGAAGGTTCGCCACCAGCGACCTTAATGACCTGTATCGCCGGGTGATCAACCGCAATAACCGTCTTAAGAAACTGATGGACCTCTCCGCTCCGGAGATCATCATCCGCAATGAAAAACGCATGCTTCAGGAAGCGGTGGACGCGCTCCTGGATAACGGCCGCCATGGCAAGCCGGTAAACGGCGCCAACAACCGTCCGTTAAAGTCCCTCTCCGATATGCTTAAGGGAAAACAGGGCAGGTTCCGCCAGAACCTTCTTGGTAAGCGCGTGGATTATTCGGGCCGTTCCGTTATCGTGGTCGGGCCGGAATTGAAACTCCATGAATGCGGCCTTCCTAAACAGATGGCCCTGGAGTTATTTGAGCCGTTCATCATTAAAAAATTAAGAGAAAAAGGTTTTGTGCATACGATCAAGGGCGCCCGCAGGATGGTAGAACGCGGAAAGATCGAGGTCTGGGATATCCTGGATGAAGTGATCAAGGACCATCCGGTAATGCTTAACCGCGCCCCGACCCTGCACCGCTTAGGGATACAGGCATTCCAGCCGCTGCTGATCGAAGGAAAATCCATAAAGATCCATCCGCTGGTCTGCACCGCTTTTAACGCCGACTTTGACGGCGATCAGATGGCCGTGCATGTTCCTTTATCATTGGAATCTCAATTAGAGGCCAAGGTGTTGATGCTGGCTATTAATAACGTGTTTTCTCCCGCCGACGGAAGGCCGGTAATTTCTCCCACCCAGGATATCATCCTGGGTGTTTCCTACTTGAGCAAGGAGAAGGCCGGGGCTTTAGGCGAGGGCAAGAGTTTTTCAAGTTTTGATGAAGTCCTGACAGCTTATGAAGATAAGGCCGTAGAATTGCACGCTAAGATCAAGATCCGGGTTGAGGGCGTTTATGATTTTGACCAGAAGATGGTCCTCCCCGGCAAACAGCTGGTTGCCACTACTGTCGGCCGGGTATTATTTAACCAGGTCCTGCCTCCTGAATTCGGGTTTGTCAACCGGGAATTAAATAAAGGCAGGGTAAATGATATAGTGGTAAGCGTGTATAAGAGGTTCGGCCACTCCGCGACCATCAAGCTGCTCGATGATATCAAGCGTTTAGGTTTTGAAATGGGGACCAAGGGAGGCATCTCCATCGGCATAGATGACATGACCGTTCCCCTTGATAAGCCGGAAGTTTTAAGGGAATCTAAAGAAGAGGTAGCCAAGGTTGAGGATCAGTACCGCAAAGGTATTATTACCGACAGCGAACGCAAATCCAAGGTTATTGATATCTGGACGCATGCCACCGACAGGATATCCGACCTTTTATTCAAAGGGATGGATTCCTTTAATCCTATCTTCATGATGGCTGATTCAGGGGCCCGCGGTTCCCGTTTACAGGTCAGGCAGTTAGCCGGTATGCGCGGGCTGATGGCAAAACCTTCCGGCGAGATCATCGAGAACCCGATCACCGCCAATTTCCGCGAAGGGTTGAATGTTCTGGAATATTTTATTTCTACTCACGGCGCGCGTAAAGGTTTGGCGGATACCGCGCTTAAAACAGCTGACGCGGGTTACTTGACCCGCAGGCTGGTTGATGTTGCCCAGGAGGTAATTGCCTGCGAAGATGACTGCGGCACCTTGAACGGCATTACGGTTTCGGCGATCATCGAAGGGGATGAAGAGGTGGTCAGCCTTAAAGACCGGATCATCGGCCGGGTGGCTTTGGATAATGTGGTGGATATTATTACCGATCAGGTTATCGTGCAGCAAGGTTCGGAGATCACCGAAGAAAAGGCCGATCAGATCGAAAAGCTGGGCATTGAGAAGATCCGCATCCGCAGTGTGCTGACCTGTGAATCAGGCAGAGGCGTTTGCACCAGGTGTTACGGACGCAACCTTTCCAGCGGAAGGCTGGTGGAATTGGGAGAAGCAGTGGGAGTTGTGGCTGCCCAGAGTATCGGGGAACCCGGCACGCAGCTGACCATGAGGACCTTCCACATCGGCGGAACGGCATCCAGGACCATTGAACAATCATTTATCAAATCCAAGAATAAGGGTTTGGTCAAATATCATAATCTAAGGGTTACCCTTAAGAATAAAGAGAATGTTGTTTTGAACCGCAACGGCGCTATCAGCGTTAATGACGCTCAGGGCCGTGAACTTGAAAGGTATCCCGTTCCGCAGGGCGCTTTCATCAGTATTCTTGACGGGGAAGAGGTAAATAAAGGGATATCCTTTGTGCGCTGGGATCCCTATACGATCCCGGTACTTACCGAGGTCGGCGGCGGAGTGCGTTTTGAAGATTTGCGTGAAAATATCACCATGCGCGAAGAGGTTAATCCGGTCACTAAGTTAGCTGAGCGTGTAGTCGTTGAGCACAAACCGGAATATCATCCGCAGGTAGTTATATTAGATGACAAAAAAGAGGTCCTGGGGATCTATCCCATACCTATCGGCGCCCACATTATCGTCAGGGACGGAGAGAAAGTAGGGGGTGGCGATCTCCTGGCCAAGATCCCGCGCATGGTCGTTAAGACCCGCGATATTACCGGAGGTTTGCCGCGCGTAGCCGAGCTTTTTGAAGCCAGGCGGCCGAAGGATCCGGCGGTTATCAGCGAAATAGACGGATTCGTGGAGTTCGGCGAGACCAAGAAGAACCAGAGGGTCATCATCGTTAAGTCCACTACCGGCATGGCCAGGGAGTATATTATTCCCCACGGCAAGCATCCGAATGTCTATAAAGGGGATAAGGTTACCGCCGGACAGCAGCTTACCGACGGCCCGGTGGTTTTGCAGGATATTTTACGCGTCTGCGGGGATAAAGTTTTACAGGAGTATTTGGTCAACGAAGTGCAGGAGGTTTACCGCCTGCAGGGTGTGCGCATCAATGATAAGCATATTGAGTTGATCATCCGCCAGATGCTTAAAAAAGTAAGGATCGAGGACCCGGGTGACACGGAATTCCTGGCTACCCAGCAGGTGGATAAGTGGGTCTTCCAGAAGGAAAATACCCGGGTGATCAAAAAAGGCGGCAAGCCCGCCCAGGCAACACCTCTACTTTTAGGTATTACCAAGGCCTCCTTGACCACGGAGAGTTTTATATCCGCGGCCAGTTTCCAGGAGACCACCCGTGTATTGACCGAAGCCGCAACCTCCGGCAAGCGCGATGAACTCTTCGGGTTAAAGGAGAATGTCATCGTCGGCCACCTGATCCCCGCGGGGACCGGATTCAGGGCGCACCGCGATATTGAAGTAGTCAAAACCGTAGCCATAAAGGAACTGGAAGAAAAATTAGAAGCTCAAAAAGAAAGCGTAAAGGAATAATTATATGCCGACAATCGCCCAGCTCATTAGACATGGAAGAGTTTCCAAGAAGAAGAAGAGTAAATCACCGGCTTTAAAGGCCTGCCCGCAGAGAAGGGGCGTTTGCCTTCAGGTGCGCACCATGACGCCTAAGAAACCCAACTCCGCCTTAAGAAAGATCGCCAGGGTCAGGTTGACTACCGGCATTGAAGTTACGGCTTATATCCCGGGAGAAGGCCATAACCTTCAGGAACACTCTATTGTTTTAGTCAGAGGCGGCAGGGTAAAGGATCTCCCCGGCGTGAGGTATCATATTGTCAGGGGGACATTGGACGCTTCAGGGGTTAATGCCCGCAGGAGATCGCGTTCAAAATATGGGGCGAAGAGGCCAAAGGAAGGGAAATAATGAGAAGAAGAAAAGCGCAGGAAAAAAATATTTTAGCTGACCCCAAGTTCAACAGCAAGGTGGTGGCAAAATTCATCAACATGGTGATGCTGGAAGGAAAGAAGTCCATTGCCGAGAGGATGGTTTACGGCGCCTTTGAGATCGTGCAGAAGAATTTGAATGAAGAGGATATTTTAAAGGTATTTTATAAGGCATTGGATAACGCCCGGCCGCGCCTGGAGGTCAAACCCCGCAGGGTAGGCGGGGCCACATACCAGGTGCCGGTTGAAGTCAGGCAGGAGCGCGGCACCTCGATCGCCTTGCGCTGGATCAGGGATTTTTCCCAGAACAGAAAAGGAAAGCGCATGGAGGAAAAGCTGGCCGATGAGATCATCGCCGCTTATAAAGG
>SCRK01000072.1 GCA_004298075.1 bacterium
GCACCCTTACTAAACACGAGCCTGATTTCAGCACTTGGGAGGATATTTATTTCGGCTTAGACCTGGCCAAGGCAGCGGCTGGTTTGGATATCGGCCAGACAGTCGCGGTCAAGTCCAAGGCCATTGTCGCGGTTGAGGCCCTGGAGGGGACCGACAGCCTGATCCGCCGGGCGGGAAAAATATCCCGAGGCAGGGTTGTAATCGTCAAGGTGAGCAAGCCAAAGCAGGATATGCGTTTTGATATCCCTGTCGTGGGGCTAAATACCGTAAAAAACCTTGTTAAAGCCAAGGCCGCCTGTCTTGCCTTTGAGGCAGGAAAAACCCTTTTCATAGATAAAGAGGAAAGCATCAGGCTGGCGGATAAAAAAGGAATTTCCATAGTCGCGCTTTGAACAAAAGCCTTGACAGCGGTTGATTGTAGTGCAAAAATAAACATATGCAAAAAGCAAATAAAAAGGAGGGAGCTATGCCACGGGTAGCCAGCGGGACAAAGCCGACAGAGTTCAAATTATACGCCCCTGAAGCCAAGAAGGTCGTGCTTGCGGGAAGCTTCAACAAGTGGGATGAGAAAAAATTGCTCGCCAAGAAGGACAGCAAGGGTACCTGGGTAGTTAAAGTGGGCTTGAAGCCGGGAAGGTATGAGTATAAATTTATCGTAGATAATTGCTGGACGAATGACCCGCGCTGCACCTCCTGCGTAGCCAACGCGTTAGGCTCGCGTAACTGCGTGGTTGACGTAAAATAAGAGGCTATAAGATTAAAACAAATTTCAGGGCGCTCACTTAGAAATAGGTAGCGCCCTAATGCTTAAAATGGCGTTCAAATACATATACGGACCGATAAGATCGCGCAGGCTTGGGCTCTCCCTGGGTTTAAGCTTAAGCCCGGGCAAGACCTGCAACCTTAACTGTATTTATTGCCAATGGGGCAGGACAGTAGGGACTGTTTCCCAGAGACGAGAATACGCCGACCCGAATGAGATCATCGCCGAACTGAAATCCTGGATGAGGAAGAATCCCAAAACAGCCCAAAGGCTTAAGTTCGTTACCCTCTCCGGATTGGGTGAGCCGACCCTAAATACGCGGATCGGTGAGCTGATCGGCAAGGTCAAAAAGATCACCTCCTGCCGCATCGCGGTCATTACCAACTCTACGCTTTTGGGAAACCCCCGGGTGCGTAAAGCGCTTTTAGGGGCTGATCTGGTCGTCCCTTCGCTGGATGCGGTTGATGAAAAGATATTCAGGCGCATAGACCGGCCGCATCCGGATGTAAAGCTGGAGAAGATCATCTCGGGGTTGGTCTCCTTCGGAAAAGAATTTCGCGGCAAGTTTTGGCTTGAGATAATGCTTGTTTCCGGCATAAACGACAGCATCGGGCATATCAATAAATTAAAAAGTGTGATCCAGCGCATAAACCCGGATAAGATCCAGCTTAACTCTCCCGTGCGCAGGACTGCCGAAGAAAATGTCCTCAGCGTCCCAAGTGTGAAGCTTGAAAAGATCAAAAAGATATTAGGCGAGAAAGCAGAGATAGTCTAAGGCTTTGCGCCTGTAGCTCAACTGGATAGAGCGCTAGCCTTCGGAGCTAGGCGTTGGAGGTTCAAATCCTCCCAGGCGCATATATACATTAAAACATGAAGAAAGAACCTAAAGGGCTCTCCACAAGCGTTAAGGACCTGTTCGCTATCGCCATTATTATAATTACCATCTTTGTCCTTTCCTATTTCTTTAATGTCTTTGAGTTTCTTATGAGGTTGTTCCAGGAGCATCCCAAAGCAATAACCTGGATCGATGAGATTATCACCGGGCTCTTGACTTTAAGCATATGTTTTGCCGTTTTCTCCTGGCGCAGGTGGCTGGAGTTAAAGAAGGAAACCGCTGAACGCCTAAAACTGCAGGAGGAGCTTATCAGGATAGCCGAAACAAAAGCCGAAACTGAGCGGATAATCAACAAACAACTTCACTGTGAGGTTGAAGAGCGTAAACGTCTACATTAGAATGATAAAGATTAAAAGATTTAATTTTCCGAAGTTGTTTTTGATCACGGTTACCGTTATTTCTTTGATCGCCTCTTTCGCGGCCCTCTACGATAACGACGATCCAACCTTTGACTTGCTGTGCAAGGATGTCGGCCCTCTACCATATCAATATATCTTAGCGGATTTTATGTTCTCTAAAGGCAGGCTTTATGAATATGGCAATACCGTTGCCTACGAAAAACCGTTGATCTCATATTTAGCCGGCAAAGAAAAATCCCCGCCATTATTATCTTCAACAGCAGCCTTATGAGCTAATTAGTTTCATAAAATCGCGTCAAAATTTAAAAACAGCAAAAGAAAGGGATATTAAATGAAAAATAGAAAATTGATCTTATCCAGTTTTATGATCGCTTTAGTCGTCGGTTTATCCGTGGCATTATCTCAGGCGGTATCCTTAGCGCAGGAAACGACCAACACACCTCCTGCTGCCCAAGAGGCCACCCCGGCTGTGAAGAAGTCTACGCATAAAGGCAAGAAACATATGAAGGGTATGATGAAAAAGGAAAACAAGAAAACGGCACCCAGCGCCGACATGACAACTCCGCAGCCAGTCAAATAAGCAAAGCGATAACCAGGCGTTACCGGGGGCTGGGCTTAATTGTCCAGCCCCTTTTATCGCACAATTCCCTTGATTTAGTTTTTTATCTACGATATACTCTTTACTGCGATAACAAACAATTTAGGGCCATTAGCTCAATTGGCAGAGCAGGACACTCTTAAT
>SCRK01000073.1 GCA_004298075.1 bacterium
CAGGCCGATCAACATCGTATTACCGCCCCGCTGATCCCTCCTGCGCCCGTAAAATAAAAACTGCCAGGCGATCTGGTACATGATCATGGGGATCACTGAAAGCATGGTGATCGTAAGCACATCGCGATTCTTTAAATGGCTTAATTCATGCCCCAGCACCGCTTTTAATTCCTCTTCATTCAGCAGGTTGATGATCCCGGCCGTCACGCAGACCCTGCCGTCTCTTATCGAGCGGCCGAAGGCAAAGGCATTGGGAATATCTATCTGGGCGATCCCGATCCTGGGCATAGGTATATTCGCGCGCACGCTTAGGCTTTCCACTATTTGGAATAGCCGCGGATTTTCCTCCCGCTTGATGTATTTTACGCGCATGCTCCACTCTATTATTTTAGGCCCCAGCATATACTGGATAACCATCATCGCTACGGAGATGACCAGGTAAAAGCTGAAATCCCCCACATGCAGGAAGCTCCTGCCTATAACCACGATCAAAGCGTAGATTATCCCGAATAAAAGAGTTACTAATAACCACATCCTTAACTGTAATGACCACATCCGATTAATCCTCCTTGTACTATATATTAACTCATCAGCGGGGCCTGTCTTGTCTATTTTCTCACAGCACCGCTTGCTCGCCCCAGCGTGGCGAGCTGCGCTTCGGTAAAATTCTCGCTCCCCGCCTGCGGCGGGACCTTGCCCGCTCGAATTTTAAGATGCTGCTCGAAAACAGACAAGCCACCCGCTGCATCATTTCAAAATGCACTTTCTATTCTATTTTTCTACTTCCGCTTTTACAATGAACCGGATGACCGGTAAACCAACATTATCCGTATTAACATAAACAAACTGCTTAACTGCTCCGGAATAACCTTTGGAATTAAAAGCCACATTTATCATGGTGCTCTCACCCGGAGCCAAAGATCTCTTTTCCGCCTGCGAAGCAGTGCAACCGCAGGAGGTATTGATGCCGGTTATCTTTAAAACACCCGGTGTTTCGTTCTTAAAGGTAAAATCGTGTTTTACTACAACTCCCTCTTTGACCCTGCCAAAATCCCATTCATTTGCTCCCCCAAGATTATCTTCCGCGAATGTAAACTGAAAAATCAGGAAGCTGAATAAAAATAAAGCAAAAACTTTGCGCATTAAGCCCTCCAGATCAGAAATACCCCCAAACCAAAGAATAAAACCGCCATAAATATCTTGATCAAGCCCAGGTGTTTCTTGAGAAATCCTGAAAACTGGTTGCTGGTCGTGCCCATGAGCGCGAAAACAAAGATCACTAACAACGGGATGATAAACATGATATTGTAAAGCAGGAGATACCCCAATGCCTGCAGTTTAAGCGGGCTTGCCTTCAGGACAAAGGCTATCGTCGGCAAATACACCTGGCCGGTGCAAACCGCCTCAAGCAGAGAAACCAGGAATCCGGTAACCAGGGCGCTGCCAATAAGCTTGGCCAAGCCGGGAGAAAAGTTTTCCTGTTTTCCGCGGCTATCCTTGCGGTAAAAAAACCCGACTACCTTATGGATCCTCTCCTTGACCGGCCTGGGGAGCTGTAAAACCAGCCCGTCGGTAGAACCTGTCCGTTTGAATTTAATGAAATCATAAAGGGCAAAAACGCCGAATAAAATACTGGCTGCTCCGATGATCATATTCATCAGATGCGTGATTACCCAAAAACCCCTGAAACGGTAAAAGAAATTAAAGATCCCTAAACCGATACAAAGATAAGTCAGGAATACCGCCAGGATGAAAGCGGACCCGATTAAAAAAAGCTCTTTCTTACGATAGCCCTGCAAGGCAAGAAAAGAGATAAAGAACACGATCACCGTAAAAGCGCAAGGGTTGATCCCGTCCTCTAAGCCGGCGATGATCACGGAGAGGGGAACAAAACTCTTGAAATATGCGATCAGATCTGCCGGCTTTAACCCTGGAGAGGTTAGCGGTTTTTTTAAACTGTCCTTGATAAGACCGCGCAGGCCGACATCAAGGTCTCCCTGGCTATTCAGGAACCTTCCTTCCATATAAAAAATGGGTATATGGAATTCCACGGTAGAGCCGCTCTTCTGCTGCAAGCCCAAAAACAGCTTATAGTTTTCCGGGTAACCGAGATCCAGGTATTCAAAGGAAACTTTCCCCGCGAACTCCTTTTCTATAACCGGCATTATCTGTTTTTCCACTTCAATGCACCTATGGCAGCCCGGAGAATAGAAGATCAGGAGCTTGGGCATCTCCTGTTTACCGAGCGCCAAAGCCGGCCGGGTAAACAGTAACGCCAGAAAAAGACAAAAAGATAACTTCTGTATTTTTTTACGCATCGCGCTATCCGCGGAAGATGCTGAACTTGCCTGGACCTAATAAGATCAAGGCAAGACAGGCTGCCGCAATGACAAAGGTATATTCATATCCGCCGTTAGACAAAAAGAAACCTTTGCTCAAATGCACCTTAAGGGCGGCAGTAACAATAAAAATAAAAAGCAGGGCCGCTGCCGGCCTGGTTTGGATCCCGGCGATCAGAAGGAACCCGCCGATCAACACGGTATATGATCCGACAATCGCCCAAAATTTTGCCGGAACAAACCCTAAACCTGAAAGCATTCCGGAGAAACCTTTGATCCCCGGACCGCCGAACAAACCAAAAGCCATTTGCAGGCCGTGCGCCAAGAACATAATGCCTATCCCCAACCGTAACACCAAAGTCGCCCAATCTAACATTTCGCGCCTCCTTGTTTTATTAATCCCACTATTATCCCCATCCTGTTTCTTAAGCCCGTTGAGCGGTAAATACACATTAAAAAATGCAACAGAGTGGATAAAGCTCCTTTCACATTCAAACCAAAAATCCTGCCGCATGACCTGTTGTTCGCCATAGGAATGATGTAGCCAAGGTCAACTGGCTTAAACTTTTTAAGCGGAAGATTTCTTATGCTCCTGATGATGTTGACTGCCGCCTGATCCCCTTCGGCAATGGAAAACTGGACAGCCATCCTCAAGAAATTATTCTTCGCGCCAAAATAGGCGGTATCCCCGCAGCAAAAACAATCCCGGCCAAATTTTAGATACTCGTCAACGATTATCCTGCCCTGCGGATTCTTTTCCACGGAGAGCTTTTGGATAAAATCCGCGGTCCTTACTCCGGCTACCCAGATAACCATGGCTTTGGAAAACAGGCGGCCTCCGGAAACAACCGCCTTACCCTCTTCAATGCGCTCAACAGAGGAATTCACCAGGATATCTATCCCCATTCCCTTGAGATTGCCTCCCGCATAAAGCTTCATCCACTCCGGCAAAGGCCCCAGTATGCCGGGAGAGCGCTCAACGATAACAATTTTCTTCGTAAGCCCTTTTTTCTTAAAATATAGCCATAGATTGGTGGCTGCCTCAACCCCCGTATAGCCTCCTCCACAGATAACAAAATTATCAAATCTATCTTCCGCCAAAGCCTCCTGGATTTTTTTGATATCATCCGCGCTGTTTAAGGCATAGGCGCGATCCTGTATATTGGGTTGTCCGAAAAAATTGGTCTGGCTTCCGCTGGCAACCACCAGGTAATCATAGATATAGGTAGAAGCGGCTGTGACGACTTGCTTGGCTTCAAGGTAAACGGAAACAACCTCCTCGTTCATAAACTTGAACTTAAACTTTCGGGATAGGCCATTTATATTATACTTGAGGAATTCAAGGTTGATCTGCCTGCCGATACTATCGGGCAGAAGCGGCAGGAAATCAGAATGCCCTCTCTTATCAAAAAGCAAAACTTCAAGCGACCGGCCGCTCTTAGCGAGCCTGCCGGCAGCACTTAACCCCGCGAACCCCCCACCGATAATTATGATCTTCTTCATATGGAAAACGGGCAAAATAATTGCATAACTGTCCCATATATGTTAACATAAACCTATGTTTTTGAAAATAAAAATCGGCATTGAAAAAGAACTCGCGGCCTATGCGCGCCGGATGGATAAACTATACTCGCTGCGGCAACTCTCCCCCCTCCTTTTTAAGACTATAAAAGAATTTATCTGCCGGCCCGGTAAAAGGATAAGGCCGGTATTATTCTGCATCGGATATCTTGGCTTCTCCAAGAAAACCCCTCCCGGCTTATACCGCAGCGCCCTCTCTTTAGAGCTGCTGCATGACTTTATGCTGGTTCACGACGACATCATTGATAAATCCGATACCCGGCGGGGAAGGCCTTCCATGCACGCCTTATTGAACCGCTATCTTCGGACTGACAAAAAAGCAAAATTCAACGGAGAGGACTTAACCATAGTTGCCGGGGATGTTATGTACTCTATGGCCCTGGATGCCTTCCTGTCGGTCAAGGAGGATATGCGGCGCAAAGAGGAAGCGCTGAGGAAACTAATCTCGGCGGCTTTATACACCGGCAGCGGAGAATTCATTGAGCTCATTTTGGGGACCAGGCCCATAGAAAAGGTCACCCGGGAGGATATTTACAAAATTTATGATCATAAGACCGCCAACTATACTTTTGCTTCACCATTGAGCATAGGGGCGACACTTGCCGGCGCAAAACCGGAGCAGGTAAAAAAACTCTTCTCCAACGGCATGCTCGTGGGCAGGGCCTTCCAGATCAAAGACGATATTATCGGGACATTCGGCGAAGAAAAAGATACCGGCAAATCAAACCTCACCGATATCAAAGAGGCCAAAAGGACCCTGCTTATCTGGCACGCCTTTAACCATTCAGG
>SCRK01000074.1 GCA_004298075.1 bacterium
GAATCATCCAAAGCAGGAGACATCGGCCAGGTCCAGGCAAAAGAGTTCAAGCGCGTCTTTGGCGATATGGCTCCGGACCTCTACGAGATGGCTATGGCATCGAGTGCGCTGGATTTAGGCGTTAACTTCGAGTCCATAAAGGCAGCTCTGGATTATGCAAGGCGTGTTGCGGATGAGTCAGTTACTCAGGGTGGGCCATGGTACAATATAGCAAAAGCAAGAGAATCATTAGTCACGATATTGACTTTTCTAAGATTTTCTTTTGGCTTAAGCGCTGAGGAATTTGATCTTTTTAGTAAAGCGCTTAGCGTAAAAACGCTTCATGTAATCAATGTAATTGCCTTTGATGAAACACTATTTCTACAATCTTTGAAGGAAAAATTCGGCATAACGCTAGAAGACCTATCCGCGCAGAGTCTGCTGAATAATGACGGTTCTGCCCATGGCGCTGATTTTACTCTAGACGTAGGGGAAGTTGGTGCTGCGCCCGTAGCAAAGGCGAATGATGTAAAGCGCAAGCCTATCGTCGGCGGCAATTGGAAGATGGCTATAAATAGCAAAGAAGAAGCGTTAGCATTATTAAGAGGGATTGCAAAGTATATAACCGATGATAAAGAAGTAGAAACTGTTATAGCTCCATCTATTGCCCACATGGGATTTGTCTCAGACGCTTTGAAAGATTTGGAAGACAGCGGTGAGATCCGCGTAGGCGCCATAAAGCTTGCGGCCCAGAATATAGCTGCCAAAGATAAAGGGGCATTGACCGGCAGGACATCTATTTCGCAACTCGATGATTTTTACGGCGTGAAATTCGTTATAGTCGGACACTCTGAACAAAGGAGAGGTTTAGACGGGCAGAGCATAGCCGAATCAAATGAGATCATCAATAAAAAAACAGAGCTCGTCATAGGATCTAATCGCATACCTATTGTTTGCGTGGGAGAAACCGCCGATGAAAGAGCTCAAGGTAAAACAAAAACGATAATAGAAGAACAGGTCAGAGAAAGTCTAAAAGGGATTCAGGTGGAGAAAGGCACTGAAATTGTCCTGGCCTATGAACCTGTTTGGGCTATCGGAACAGGAGTTAATGCTACGCCTGAGCTAGCACAAGAGGTGCATTCCTTTATCAGAGGAATACTTTCTGATATGTACGGGTGGGAAGTCGCAACCAAGATACGCATACAATACGGCGGAAGCGTAAAGTCGGATAATGTTAGAGGCTATATGGCTCAGGCTGATATTGATGGTGCGTTAGTTGGTGGGGCTAGCTTAGAGCCAATAAGTTTTGTGGGTATTGTAACTGGGGCTGTGCCTGCAAAGGCTAGCTCAGCAATCCAAGCTTCGCAAGGTATGCCAAAGAACACCGGTGGTATTGACTTCCGCAAGCAGGCAATGGCTTCTGTTACGGCATACAAGCCGATGGGGACATTCATAGGTCTTAACGCAAAACTACCTGAAATGAGCAAAGCTAACTTAGCCAAATTTGACCTGGATAAAGTAGCGAGCCATATTGAAAGCATGCTTTCCGCTAAGATACTCTTTGATGAAACGATCATCATGGAGTATATGGCGGCAAGCGTTGCCAAGGGAGAATTAGCGAATCGCAAGGGCGATGTGGTTACCTGGCTGGCCAAGCTAGGCATGCTCCAGGAAGAACTTGATTGCTGCCAGGAGAGCAGCCCGCAATACCGTCAAGCCCTTGTGCTTGTGGAAAAGTACGCGACGATATAAGGATAGAGAAAAATAGAGGAGGCCCCAACCCATGTCCCGTAAGATCATCTCTCTGGTTTTGTCGTTCTGCTTTCTCTTCCAGCAGACCGGCCTGGTCCAGGCAGCGGCAGTAGAGCTTAATCTCTCTGGCTACTTTGCCCGGATGGCAAGTGGCTTGAGTGTAGACAGCTTCCGGCCAGTGCACCTAAGGTATTTCTCCTACGACTCCCTGAACAACAGCTTTAAGGTGCTCCTGGATAAGGGGACGTTCCCCAAGGGGACACCCTCTGAAGCCCAGCTAAAGGAAGAGACCAAAGAGCTCTTAAAGTACTTCCTCATAGGTGTTACCTTACCCAATGACAAGTTCTGGGTCAATCTTCGGCCTGATTCCCCCAAGCAAATCATCGATTTTAACCTGGAAGAGACAGATATAGGTAAGGTCATGCTTGAGGCTGACCTCCAGCTTAAGAAGGATACCGCCCTGTTTACTTCACCCCAGACCCCTGAAGGCAAGGAATACTGGGAGAGGCTCTACAAGAAGGCAGGTGAGCTCTACGGCACAGAGAACATCACCATCCCCACCCTAACCCGTCCCTGGATAGTCCCCAATGAGATAATCGTCAGAGAGACCGCGGATTCAGCCTATGTCTACAAAGCCACCCTGAAGGTCTGCTTAGAGCAGGATTACCTTAAAAATACTCCCGGAGCCATCAATTCAGTCATAGACTATACCTTTAAGGATTCCCGTTCTAAAGCTTTAAATGAATACTCAACCCAGCTTATCCGTGAACTGATCATCCCTAAGCTGACCAAGGAGGTTAACCTCTCTAAGAGATATGCTCCCTTAAGACAGGTTTACTACTCTTTAATCCTCTCCAGATGGTTTAAGCTAAGGTTCCAGGGCCAATCCGGCACCTATCCCTCACTTATAGACAAGAATGACCTGACTAACCTTACCTCTAAAACTACCTGGGACAAATCCACCTACTTCAACGCCTACAAGAAGTCCTTTGCCGAAGGCGAATACAACATCAAAGAACCGGTTTACACCCCTACTGGTCAGGTGATCAGGAGCTACTTCTCAGGGGGGTTAGATATTACTAGTCAAGCGATGGACCTGTCCTTTAAAACCAGAACAACAGATATCGGCGGTTTTAAAGGCAACCCAGGTGTTGCCATGTCTCCTGTTTTAATCAAGCTCCCCAATATGATCCCCGCGAGTGTCCCAGCGGACTTAGAATCCATGCAGCTTGGATACGCGGATACTCAGGCAGTAAAGTCGGCTGAGTCGCCGGCAAAGGCCGGTTCGGCTATCTCCTGGCAGGAATTTGAAAAGAAGGAGATTGCCGGAAAAGCATTAAATCAACAGGCACGTATTATTTCCCAGCCGGAAAAGATCGCCTTTAACATTGACACCTTTCCCGGCGATGAAAATGTTTTGCTGGTAAACGGATTAAATAGGACATTCGATGCTTTGTTCCGCTTACTAGATGGTAATCCGAATTTTGCTCCCGCGGCGATATTCCTCGGTAATTACGCCAATGGAATGCCGGGAAGCGTCGAGCGTTTAGCGCGTTTCTTAAATTCAAATGAAGCGCAAGGTAATTCAATATACAAGGTAAAACTTAAAGGCAATAATATTATTATTAACGGCAGGACCATTCCGGTTTATAAGGGCCTGGCTACTCCGGAAAAACTCTCGCAATTGGGCGTCAAATATCTCGTAGAAGCGACCCGCCAGAAATATATCAATACGGGAGATAAATCAGCCAAGACAAAAGAAGAAGCAGCGCAGGCAAAGCGTATTGACGCTTATCTTGCCGCATCGCAGGATTTAAAAATCCTTGTACTTACGCCTGAAGAAGATAGGGAAAGCGTATTTGTCGGGGTGCCCCTAGTGAACCGGGTTAATACCGCCAACACCTTTACCCCGGCCACAAGAAAAGCTGTTTTAGCTGAACCGATAACCGCGGTCACAAGTATTATGACCAAGGTTATTAATGAAGCAATTAAGGCAAAAAATCCTAATGCCAGGCTGGGCGTGATAAAAATAGAAGCGATACGCACAGACCGGCAAGGTAACCGCCTGGTTAACATCAGTAACGTAAAGGCCGGGCAGGCGTTGAATAAAGTTACAAGCGGAAAGGCTGATGACGAGGCTAAATTCGCCAGCTTGGTCACGGATACGGCGGTTGTTGCCGGAGCCAATGCGATCATTCTGCGGTTGCGTATAGACGGCTATCTTGATAGCCTTACCATCCGGGAAATAAATGAAGCCTTTAGGAATGCCAGCGAAGGCGAGCTTAAGGGATTAATTGAGTATGCGGCAGACACAAGGGCATCAAGTTTCGAAACCCATAACCAGCACGCGTTAGTATATGTTCCTATGGCGGATAGCCAGCTTCAGGAGGTCAGTTCAGGCGGGGCGCGTTACCGCACAATTGAGCTTCGCGGTTACTATTCGGAAGCCGGCTATGCTAAACAAGCGCTTGATCTTATGGCTGAATGGTCGCTATTTGAAGGAAACAAAGCTACCGTTCAACAGCAGGCATCCCTAGAAGCCCCGGAAGGAACTATTTCCCGTACGCCTGATAAAATACGGCTGCAGGAAATTCCGGACGGCGAACCGATCGAAGCGACCTTAAACGCAGCCCGGGGAAGAATAGCCATAAATACCATGCGCAGGCTCTGGAATGACCCGAACTTTAAGATTGTGGCAATAAACGGGGTGCGGGAAAAGTTTGAGGAGCTTACAGCTAAGTTCCTGGAATTTGACCAGGTTTTTGGCGAAGCGCCTTATACCGTCAAGTTTATCAAGTCCGGCGAGGAGACGGCATTCAATTTTGCCGATAAGAAAGAAATTGTTATAGCCGTAAATAAAGATACGACTTTGGCTAAGGAGGAGACAGGGGTAAATGATTATATTATTCGTACTCCTTATGGAAACCTGACAGTTATAGAGAAAAATGGGAAAATAACATCCGTGAAGCTTCACGGAGAAGAAGTCATTGGTTTAACAACGGCTAAGAATGCCGATGGGACTTTTACGTTAAGCGGAGCGGTTGATGCTTTGGATAATAAGTCAAAGGTCCGCCTTACCTATACTTTAGAGCGGGATCGGCCCTATCTTTTGTCCGCGGGAGTGAAAAAAGACATAACCATCCCTTTTGTTAATGTCCGCTCTGATAAGAAGATGTATGACGCAAAAAAGATAACGGCAGCGGACCTGCCTCAGTTATTGACTAAGCTTAAAGACTACAATAGGGATATTGCACATAAGCTTATTGCGAATTTGTCCCAATTGAACGAGCATGTTTTATTCCTTGAGGGGTCAGGTTCATTAATTCAAAAGATCGCCCTGGAGCCGGTGATCATGGCAGGTGCTGGCAAGATAGTGATTTCCGCTCCGGCAAGATCCGGAATTCCCGGATTAGAAGCAGCTGACGGGACATTCGTCCCCGGAGTCAGCGATCATGTAATGCTTTCTACCTGGGACCTTTTGCAAATCGTCTCAGGCGCATCCTGCAGCACGAATGCCACTGCCACTGCCGCCAAAGCGCTTTTAAGCATTCTTTTTGTCGCGGCCGGTTATTTTGATACGATCCATGCCATCACTAATTCGCAGGGTAGCCAGTTTGGCGACCTGCTTAAAAACCTGACGCGGTCGGTGGACGCCCGCGGGAACATTGTCTATGAAACAACCGGCGCCTCTACGGAATTAGGGCGCGCGTTGCCGGAGCTTCTTAACAGGATAAGCGGGGTTTCTTTAAGGGTAGGCAATGATGACGGCTCATTAATAAACTTTGACCTGCAGGTAATTCCCCGCGAAGGAAAAATTATCCCCAGCGTAAAAGAAATCAATGAAGCTGTGAAGCGTTTAAGCGCAATGCCGACAGCCGATGGCGGGCTTCAGGGTATCCTGGGTTTCGGCTCTTTTAAAACATCCCTTGAGATCATCGGCGGAGAGTTTGGGGGGATTTTTGACCCGCAATTTACCCATGTTAACCAAGAAACCGGTTCTGTTTCCATAGGCGTTTGGTATGATAATGAACGGGGATATGATAACCAGTATGTTAATTTGGCTCTTTTGATGGGATTGTATTTGCGGGAATTGGAGAAAAATCCGGAAATTATCGCGTCGAATCTGGTGGCAAAAGACGGAGTATACGAAAAAGGGGCTTTCACCGGAAGAATGAGCGTTGACGGACTTGTAAGGTCAGGCGCTACAGGAGCAATAATCGGAGCCGGATATACCCGCACGCAGGAAGAGGATGCCAACAGGATAAGGCCGGCGAATAAACAGGTTGATGTAAACGGCCAGCTCAATGCGGCATTGAAAGAGGCGCGCACCCTTGGCCTGAATGTCCCGATATTGAATATATATATCAATGAATTTGACTTGCGCCGCGGCACTGCGCAGGATTCTATAAACCGCCAGATCGCCCAGATCTTTAAAGATATCCCCCCGGAAGAGATTATGAAGACCGCTATCTCGCTGGAGGTTTCGGGAAAAGACAGCCTTGAAACGGCTGCCTACGTGCAGGATATTAAAAATGCCATTGCCGCCTATATAGCCGGAGTATCCCAATATAATATGGGATTGGGCAGCGTAGTCTCCCGTAAGATGAGAGTATTCCTTAAGCTCAATGAGAAGAAAGCGCTAGCAGACATTAAAGCATTAGTCAGTTTGAATGAGGTTGACGGGATTATTTTAGGGGAAGAACTTAATGCTAAGGAATTCAACGGCCTTGCGCAGGAAATAAGCAGGCAAATTATGTCCGACAGTTCAAAACGGCAGGAATTAAAGGTTCGCTGGAGGCCACGTTTCTTCCTGGGAGCTTATACGGATAGAGAGATCATCAACTCAGATATCTCAACTCTGGCTGAGGGAGTAAACACCCATTTGATCCAGCTTGCGCTCATTCCCGACCCGGTGCAGATAGGCCTGGTTTCAGCCAAGGTTAAAGGACTGGAGCTGCCTAAAGCCCAGGCCCTGCCTCCGGCAAGAAAGGTTCCCGGGAGAGTAATGCTGCAGGATGCGGGTATAACCGGAGAAAGAGAATTCGCGGATCTAGAGACGGCAGTAGAAACCGTGGGAGTTCATGATGTTCTGTTCGGGCATTCCGAGAAGGTTGACCTGGGAGAAAGCGATGAATATATCAATAATCGGGTGCATATAGCGCATAAACTGCGCGCCCAGGGTAAGATCACCGGCAATATCATTGTCGCTGTGGGAGAAGTTATCTTTGACCGGGATGCCGGATCTTCCAATAAAGTCGTTGCTGATCAAGTGCGCCGTAGATTGGCCGGTTTAAGCGCGGAGCAGTTGATAAATACAGTTATTGCTTACGAGCCCCGCTGGGCCATAGGTTCTGGCCGTACGGCTACACTTGAACAGATCCAGGAAATGCACAGCGTAATTAGAAATGTGATCAAAGAAACTTCTGGCTGGGGCAGGGAAGTAAGCCAGAAAATAAGAATAATTTACGGCGGCAGCGTAGATGTTGCCAATGCCAAGGATATTTTTGCTTTGGAGGATGTTGACGGCGCTTTAATCGGCGGGGCAAGCACTAACGCGCAAAATTTCAGGAATATCGTGGCTATTGCGCAGGAGTTAGCAGACGCTAAAAATGCCGGCAGGCCGTTCTATAGGAAATTCTTTATTGGCGGCAACCATAAGGGAATGGCGATAAAGAATACGTATAATGAATATGTAAAACTTTTAAACGACGTTGAGCGCAGGCAAGTGGAGGTTTCTATCGGCCCGGAGGTAAGCAGGCTCCCTGAATTAGTCAAGGTTTATACCCGCGATCCCCTGGAAGGTATTGTCTCGCTGGATCAGCTTGGGGGCAGTGATATTCAGGATCAAATCGTATATATGCGCCCGGATTTCAACCTGCCTATAGACGATGAGAATGCGGTTGCCGGAGACCCCGGCACCTGGCAGCCGACAAGCCTGGCCAGAGTTGATAATGCTTTGGCCGATATGCGCTATGTTATTGATAATAAAGGAGTGCTGGTCCTGGTGGTGCATTTTGAGCCCAAGAAAACAAACGTGAAGGGGCCTCAAAGCGCCAGCTTCCTTATTCCTATGCTTGAGGAAAAGCTGGGCAAGAAAATAAAATTCGTAAGCAAGATCGGAAGCTCCGAGCATTATAGCGCCATTGTCAACGCCAAAGCCGGCGATGTGATCCTGCTTGAAAATACCCGGCTGCATCCAGATATTGCCAAGCTTGAGAAGGCCAAAGATAAAGCAGGCCGCGATAAATTTGCCGCGATGACCTACGTAGGAAGAAACCGGGCTAATCCTAAAGCAGGAGTAATAATTGTCAAACAGGGTTTTGGGGTTATGCACCGCGACCAAGGCAGCACTAGCGGAGAAGTAGAAGGCATACCGGTAGTAGCTGGGATGGGCTTGATCAAAGAATACTCCTATGGCACTAAGGCGCTGCGCGAAGCCAGGCGGCCAATAGCCGTAGTAATCGGCGGTGGCCCGAAATTAGGCGATAAGCTGCCCATGTATAGGAATATTATCAGGAATACGCTCCTGGAAGGGGATAAGATATTTGTTTATGGCGCCGCGGTGCTCCCATTCTTAAAAGCAAAGAATCCCGGTTTTGAAGCAGGAATGTCGAAATCAATGATTTCTCAACAGAATGTCGACGCGGCAAAAGAGATCATCCGCCTTGCGGAGGAAGAAGGCGTAACGATGGTTCTTGCCGAAGATTATGTTATAGATAATGGCCGCTCTCTTAAGGAGATCCCGGCATGGGCCAATTATTTTGATGTTGGAACCGAATCGGTGAACAGATTCAGGAAAGAGATCCTTACGCCGGAAGGAAAGAGCAGGTTCGGATTGATCATTGTCAACGGCCCGGCCGGCTTGTTTGAGAACATTAAATTCAGAAAAGGCACTCAGGGGATTTTTGACGTTGTTGTGGAAGCGACCAAGACAGATAAGAATCCCGATGGAGCAGTGACGATAATCGGAGGAGGTGATACCGCCTATGCCGCGGAATTGACCGGCGCGGCGGACAAGGTATCCTTTGTTTCTACAGGCGGAGGGGCTTTCCTTGAGTTGCTTGAGGGCAAAGAACTTCCCGGTATAGAGGCAGCAAGAAATAAAGCCGGCAGGTTTATGTTCCATCTGAATCAAGGGGTGAAGGCCAGTTATCGCCGTATAAGTAATCAGATGTCCGATTATGCCGCTTTCAATGCGAAAGATGCCGCAACCGGCGTAGCAAGCAGCACGGTTGCCTTGGCGTCTCAACAACAAGAAGTTGTCAAGATAGTAAAAACGGCATTAAAGGCGGACGGAGGAGATGATTATTATATTCAACCTACGATAGTTACTCCGGGAGCAAATATAAAACCTGGGGATTCTGTTATTTTCATCAATTTCCGGACTGATAGGGCTGAACCCGGGTTCAGGTTATTGACAGGTGACCAGGATTTCAGTCATTTTCCCATACGCCGGGACCTTAACCTGGTGGTAGCGCCGTTTGCGAATTATAACAAAGACTATTTTGCAAATAATGGTTACGAAGGTATAGTTGAGGATTCTGTGGTTACGGATACTATTGGAGAAGTTTGGGCGAATAATGGAAAAACCCAAGTACGCATAGGAGAATCAGAGAAATTCGGCCATATAACAAATTATTATGACGGACGCAGAGATTCTAAATTCTCCGGAATGGATACGGTGTTGATACCCTCAAATAAGATAAGTGAACAATGGAGACAACCGGAAATGAAAGCCCGGGAAATAGCAGAAGAGGCGGTTAAATGGATCTCCGGAGAGGGAAGAACGAGTAAAGATGCCATAGTGTTAAATTTTGCCAATCTGGATATTCTCGGCCACTCCGATCAATTTGACGCAGTGGTTCAAGGGGCGCTGGCGGTTGATGAGGCATTAGGTTTAATACGCGAAGCGGTAAAGAAAGCCGGTGGAGTTCTGATCGTAACTGCTGATCACGGCTCCGGAGAGCAGATGGTGGTCTTGGACGAAAATGGAAAGCCTATTCTGGACGAACAAAACAAGGCTATAATGAATAAAGCTCATGCCTTTGACAATAAGGTCCCTTTAATTATTGAAGGTGCCGGTAATCTAAAATTAAAATCTGGCGGTAGCCTGGAAAACGTCGCTGCCACCATATTAGAGTTACAAGGAATAAAGAAACCGGAAGTGATGGCCCAGAGCTTACTCGAAGGGTATACTGGAAAACCGATTAAAGGGCCAATTGTTCAAGTAATAAGGGATGGTTGGGGTATAAGTAAATTTAAGAACCCCGAGGCTTTGGAATGGAACGCGGTCTATCAGGCAAGCTTGCGCGCAAAGTCGTTAGGCATAAAATTTAACGACGATGAAATGGTGGCAACTTGTCCCAATACTGAATTGTGGGCGCATGGGGAAAATGTCGGGCATCCCGATTACCAAATGGGAGACTCTGAAGTCGGCCACTTGACTTTAGGGGCTGGCAGGCGGATAGACTCAACTTTGTCTGTTCTGGATAAAATGCTTAAAACCGGTGAATTTATTAATAATCCAGTGGTGCGCCGGGCTATTGATAATGCTAAGCGCGGGCACACACTGCACCTCGTAGGTATGATCTCAGAAGGTGGCGTACATTCCCATACAGAGCACCTATTTAAACTATTAGAACTTCTTAAAGACGAAAAACAAGGTATGGCCAGCATAGCAATCCACCCGATTTTTGACGGCAGGGATATCTTTACTTCAATGCATCCGGGCTGGCAGTATCTAGAGGAGCTATTTGCGAAAGTTAATCAATTAGGTATACAGGACATATTTAAAGTTGCTGATTTTTCCGGCAGGTATTTTGGGATGGATCGTGACGCAATAAAAAGAGACAAAAAGGGAGAACCTAGCCAAGATCTCTGGCTCGAAAGAATTTACCCTTGGTATAAAGCGGTTGTATATGGTGAAGGCAGGCAGATTGCCGCCTCCGCAGCTAATACGGCTGACTCGCCGATGATACCTGAAAATGCCCCCCTCGGCGGTATCGACTTCAAGCACCAGTCAATGGCATCAGCTACTACCTACGAAGCAATGGGTAGCTTTAGCGGGCTTGATTTCAGCCTGCCTAAGCTAAGCTCATCTGTCTTGCTTAGCTTTAACCTGGATAAGGAGCAGGCTGATATTACTAGAGCCGTTGATAATGGTATCATTGTATCCGGCCAAAGGATCAAGGAGTTCATGTCCGCCAGCGCCGCTAAAGGTGAATTAGACCAAAGAAGGGAAACCGTGATCACCTGGCTGGCCAAGCTAGGCATCCTTGAGGAAACCACCTGCTGCAACCAGGAGTCCAGCAAAGAATACAGGGAAGCATTGGTTATCGCGGATTCCGCGGTGATATAATGTTTTTTAGGAGACCTTCACATGTCCCGTAAGATCATTTCTCTGGTTTTATCCTTCTGCTTTCTCTTCCAGCAGACCGGCCTGGTCCAGGCAGCGGCAGTAGAGCTTAATCTCTCCGGCTACTTTGCCAGGATGAGCTCCAGCCTTGCGCCAATAGACAGCTTCCGGCCAGTACACCTAAGGTATTTCTCCTATGACTCCCTGAATAACAGCTTTAAGGTACTTTTGGATAAGGGAGACCTTAATAAGGGACTGTCCCCGAAGGGGACTGTCCCTAAAGAAACCGAAACTCAGCTCAAAGAAGAGACCAAAGAGCTCTTAAAGTATTTCCTCATCGGCCTGACCCTTCCCAATGACAAGTTCTGGGTCAACTTAAGGCCGGATTCTCCCAAGCAGATCATCGACTTTAACCTGGAAGAGACGGATATAGGCAAGATCATGCTGGAAGCTGACCTGCAGTTAAAGAAAGATACCGCTTCCTTCACCTCACCCCAAACTGCTGAAGGCAAGGAATACTGGAACAGGCTCTACAAGAAGGCTAGTGAGCTCTACGGCTCTGAAAACATCACCATCCCCACTCTAACCAGGCCCTGGATAGTCCCCAATGAGATCATAGTCCGTGAGACCAAGGATTCAGCCTACATCTACAAGGCAACCCTTAAAGTAATGCTGGAGCAGGACTACTTAAAAGGCTCAACCACCTATAGCTTCAAGGATTCCCGCTCAAAAGCCCTTAACGAATACTCAAGCCAGCTTATCCGTGAATTGATCATCCCCAAGTTAACCAAGGAGGTTAACCTCTCCAAGAAGTACGCTCCTTTAAGACAGGTTTACTACTCACTTATACTCTCTAGATGGTTCAAATCCCGCTTCTACGGCCAGTCCGGCACTTATCCATCCCTCATAGACAAGAATGACTTAACTAATCTTACCTCCAAAACTACCTGGGATAAATCCACCTACTTTAATGAATACAAGAAATCCTTCGCCCAAGGCGAATACAACATCAAAGAACCGGTTTACACCCCCACAGGACAAACCATCAGGAGCTATTTTTCAGGGGGGATACAGATAAATCCTCCTAATGTCACTCCATCCGGATTTACAGGCGCAAGCCCGGTCTTGAGTAAGGCGATAGAAAAAACCCTTACCCCTGTATTGGGTAATCCACAAGGAGATTTAGAGATCGGCAGGCAAATCAGTGCTTCGCCGGTGAAGAACAGGGCTCAAGGAAAAGATGCATATGATTCGCAGTTGGAAAATATTGAACTATATATAAGCCTTACAAAAGGAGACATAGCGCGATTGCACAGCGCCATTTCTGATCATAATACGCGAAGAATTAATAACAATGAAGTGATATCTGGGTTATCTAAAGATTCAAACGAAAGCATTATTTTTCACATGGCAAATGAAGTTTGGGGAGAGCGAATTTCTAAACTTCAAACAGAAATTGATAGGCTAACTAAAAGGTTAGAAGGGTTAAAGGAATTAAGAGAGAAAATAAGACAGAAGAAACAATCCGTAACGATAAATACGCTGGAAAAGAATGGTGCCGCTTCGCCGGTGAAGTTGGTAGGTTTTGAAGACTTCAGGCCTTCTTTAACAGATTTTAGCCACGTGGAATATTTTCTAAGTCTTAACAACGGTACCGCTCAAAATTATTTTTTAAACCTATTTACTTATGAACCGACGAAACAAACCTTTTTGGTAGCTATCCCGGTACGGAATGAGGGGGAGGTAGATAAGTATCATTATGCTTATATTGGTACAAATTTGTGGTTACCTCAAATTCAAAATAGCAAAAGTTCGTTAAGTGAGATGATTTATGATAATGCAAATACTCCTAAGACGGAATCAACAATGAATGATCTAGTGGTCGCAGCGTTGAAAAGATATAAACCTGACCCAAGAAAAAATATTATTCAACATTTACCAGAATCAATAAGGTTCGAACGAGTTAAGAATGGAATGATTAGAGTTAAAATAGCTGACGAATTCGCCGAGGCGTCGGGTAGCGCCGCTTCGCCAATATCTATTGAGGGATTTGGTAATCTTTTATCAAATGCTCTTGAGGATCGTGGTTTTTACACCGGCACTATAGAACAATATCTTAAGAGCCAGCCACAGGAAAAACAAGCCATTAAACAGCCTATTACAGTTAACGGATATGCTTACCGGCTTGATATCGAAAAAATACCCGGGTCGCATGGTTATAAGGTTTCCTTGATTAGGGTAGATAATAGCTATACGCTAGTTGATATAACAATTGGCTGGATGAGAAAAATTAATATCAATTTTATCACGCATGGCCCCGGTGACATCCAAAGGGTAATTGAACGAAGATTACAAGAGATATCTGTAGATGACTTGTCTGACCAGATTATGCATGCATTGATCGGTAAATCTACCCAAGAGGTGGAAAAGACTCCTCAAGGGCTAATAACTATTATTGAAGCACGGGTAGGGGCAAATACAAGCCTTTCTCGAATAGAAGAACAAGCTTTGCATTGGCTAAGAAATCTTGATTCCCAAGGAGTTTCCGTTTGGGAGATTAGGCGTGATCTTAAACTGTTAATAGGGTTTTCTGACAATTACGAAAAAGTTACTCACTATGGTTCAAGACTAGTAACACTTAAAAAAATAGCCCTGGAGCTACCTTATATTAGTATTTCTAACATCGAATCAGTACGTACATTTTTAGATTCCATATTTAATGATAGAAATTATCTTGTTAATAACGCATCAATGCAAAAAGAACTAAAGAATCTCGCCTCAGTCTTTGAAACAGCAATCAAAAGATTCGATTCGTCTATTTCAAAGGTCACGAAGTCCGCTTCGCCGGCCAAGACCAGTTCGGCGGTGACTTTAGACAGAATAGTTACAAATGCTTTAAGCACACTGGAGACTTATGTCTATAAGGTTAACTCCCGGGATTACCCTGTTATAAATCCCGGAACAACTTTTAAATTTATGACTGAATTACCTTATCGGGTAAATGCCTTGAGAGAGAGCCTGATGCTTGTTGACGCTGCGGTTTCAGACACCGCGGCCTTGAATAAATTACGCAATAAAATACAGCTTAATAGCGGAGATTGGGCAGAATTCTCCTCATCCCGGAATAACCCGCAGGCAGTAGCAAGCCTTAAAATAAAATTTTTGAAAGACTGGCTGAAAACAGAAGAGCAAATTTGGGAAAAGACTAAGCAAGAAAAGCAAAAAAACGACCCGGAACATTATCTCGCCTATTCAAGATTAACTGACGAAATTATTGTAGGAATCAGGCACATGGCGGAAAGTATAAATGAAGCTGATCCAGCCACCAAACCGACCGGGCCAGAGGCCGCCGGTTCGGCGGTGCAGGCGCAAAAAGAAAGGGCATTAGCCGATTATTTTCTCGTAAACGAAAGGTGGGGCGCCTTTACGAGCGATTTTTATAGGAAAATGGACCAAACCGGTGATCCCATATTAAGAGGACTGCAAGTGAAAAGAAGTTTAAGAGGCTTTATCAAGGGCACGCTTGAAAGAGGCATCTTTGAAAAGGAATTACCTGTATCGGATCTTATTATATTTCTTAAAGTGCTCAAGCATTTTGGTAATATAGTTCAACCTAATGAATTAAAATTTACTGCATTTCTCTCTCATATTTTGTCCCCCTATGAAAGAGGATTCAATGAGGTCTTGCAGGAAGCGTCAGATGAAACGATAAAAGAACTTAGGGAGAAAGATCCTACTCTTGGAATAT
Organism: bacterium; assembly: GCA_004298075.1. Taxonomy (GTDB): domain Bacteria; phylum Omnitrophota; class Gorgyraeia; order Gygaellales; family Profunditerraquicolaceae; genus UBA6249. Next base: position 14,835 of record SCRK01000074.1, read on the forward strand.
CGGATCAAGTTATCCGCTCTGTTGTAGGGGAGGCTAGAATATTTCTTGAAGATAAAATTAGGCCGGAAGTCGAAGGGTATAAAATCAATACCAAAAGTTCAGAACGGTTCGAAGAGGTATATGCTGAGGCCGTTAAGAAGTTAGGTATAATCTGCGATTACATAATAACTAATTATATTGATAAGTTGGATACACAGAGCGCCGCTTCGCCGGTCATGTCTGTAGAGTTTATGGTTATCGCATTCTCCGATCTAATGAGCAGGCCTTTTTCAGCAAAGGATTACATTAAGTCATACGGAGAAGAAAAAAAGGCGCGGGGTTTACATGTCCCCGAAGCGCCAGATTTAGAAACTGCGATCAAAACATTAGATGATTTAGGTGAAGAGGGTATACTTGTAAAAGAAAATGATAATTATTCAGTGGCCTCAAAGGGAAAGAAAGAGATCATCTTTTCGGATCTGCAAAGGATTATCAGAGTGGGACGCAAAAATATGGCAAACGTAGTTTTCATGAGCGAAGATATAGAAGATACCCAGAAATGGTGGCTTAGTCTACTGGAAAAGCAGTTGAATAAGCATATGCTTGTTTTAAGTATATCTGAAAATAAAGAAATTAAAGAGAAGTTTGCTGAATGGTATGGGCAATGGGTAATTGAAAATCCTTTTAAGGGCCATCCAAATTATTTAGTAGTTAAAAGCGCAACCGAAGAATTCTATAATAAAATTGTTAAAATTTTAGATACTAGTTCTGTCCGCGCGCCGGGCGCCGCTTCGCCAGTTATGGAGCAAACTCTTAATATCTCAGTTACTGAAGATTTTCTTTACGGCTTAAGAGGAAATAATACATTCTGCCACCTTTATCTTAATAATAAAGATGGTGAAGAGCTTTTTGGAGCTCTTAAAGAAAAAATTAAAAATATGCCGGAGGGGCCTTTTGACAACTATTTTGTAGTCGTTTCGTTCATACCCCCTTCAGGCTCACAAAAAAAACCAACGGTATTGCCTTTTGCCATAGTAGCTCAAAGAGGAGAACAATTTGATAAAATAAACCTTGCGATTTTATCCCTCGCTAATCGCGGAGTTGATACTTCATTTATTGGTGAATGGTTAAATGCTCTCCCCGCAGTTACCGGGCTCCCGGTAAGTGGAGTACAAATTCACCTACGAGAAGGTTTTGTAGCATCCTCGGAAGATCTATTATTAGATGGGACTAATATAGAGCAGAAAGCATTTATTTCTCCAATGACAGGAAAAACAACCAATGATTATCCTTATATACCCGGAAATATCAAAATTGTTGTAAAAGAAAGTGCGGTGTCAAAACCGGAGCAAAGATTTATTGCTCGAGAAGTTACAAACGATATGCCCTATGATCAAGCCTATGCTGCGATATTTGATAGAATAATCAATATTAACCATGATGCTACTTTAGATAAGGAAACTTTAAATTTTATTGCAGGGAAAGAAAATAATTCTGAATTACTAGATTTTGTTAAAAAGCTTTTGGAGGATTCGCTGAAACTACATAATGACTTTGAAGCAAAAGGATTGAGATATCCGGCTCATTCCGTATATGCGTTTCTGCATTCTCTAAATGCTCGTATTATTGGTATAAAGAAGAGAGCTGAAAATATTGTGCTTGAGTATTGGGATCAAGATGACAAAATAGTTAAACGAATACCCGATAACTCGATTTATGAGTACCTAGTTAAAGGGATTATAGATAAAGCAAAGAAGTATGTGCATCTAGCGAAATCCGATCCCCCCAGTTCCTCCCCTCTGGGCGGAATTGATACTTCGCTGCGCTCAGTATCAATTCCTGATGGAAAAATGGGAGGGATTGACTTCAAGCACCAAGCCATGTCTTCCGCTACCAAGTATGAAGCAATGGGCAGCTTTGCCGGGCTTGATTTCTCACTTCCTAAGCTAAGCTCATCTGTGTTGCTTAGCTTTAACCTGGATAAGGAGCAAACAGACATCAGTCAAGCCATTGATAACGGGATCATTGTCTCAGGCCAAAGGATCAAGGAGTTCATGGCCGCCAGCGCCAATAAAGGCGAATTAGATCAAAGAAGGGAAACCGTGATCACCTGGCTGGCTAAGCTAGGTATCCTTGAGGAGACCACCTGCTGCACCCAGGAGTCCAGCAAAGAATACAGGGAAGCATTAGTTATCGCGGATTCGGCGGTGATATAATTTTCTAGCACCAGAAGGGGACAGTTTTCTAAGTAGCTTCAAATTAGCTATAACGAAAACTGTCCCCTTCTTTCTTGGTGCCTCAAAATTCCCTGTTACCGATTTTTTAAAAGTGAACACTTAATCTTTTAAAAGTGAACAGGGTCAATAAGCTCTGTTTTGATCTTTTGGGTATCCAAAAGGTTGCCTTTATGCCAGAATCTGATCTCTG
>SCRK01000075.1 GCA_004298075.1 bacterium
CCGGCCTCTTTGATAAATTGGCCTGCCTGATGGCTATAGGTGAGGCCTTTTAAATTCTCCGGGTCAAGCCCGAAGATGTCTTTGAATACGAGGTGATTTAAAATCGCCGCGTCAAGCCAGCGGTACTCCTTTGGTTTATCCCCGATCAGTTTATCCAGGATCCTTACATTCTTTAGCCTGAGCAACCAGTATCTCTGCTGCCGATACATACCGATGAGGTGGCCGTTAAAACCGGCTTTCTGCAAGAGAAAAAAGAAGCGGGTTTTATCCTTTATTTCGCTGATATCAAAATTATTCCCCAGTTCAAGGCGCAGCTCATCCGCCGTAAACTGTTTCTCCGGCTTAAGCAGCCTGTGGATCGGCAGTATGGAAAGCCCCCGCGGATCGGTATTGGTAAAATAAGAGAGGACGTAATTAAAAGGTTCATCCCCGGAGAACTCTGGCGAATCCTGGCGCATTAGATCGCGGTAAGCGCAGGCTACTTCATAACGGTGATGGCCGTCGGCAATGAACATGTTTTCGTTAGACATGCTTTGCTGGATATTCTTGATCAACTCCGGGTCATTCATCCTCCAAAGCTTATGCACCGTCTTTTCATCATCCACGACCTCGATAAACGCCTCCTGCTTAGGTATATAATTCCGGAAGACCCGCTGGATTATGCGTTTTTTATCCGGAAAGATCACGAATATCGGGCTTAAGTTTGCCTTGATCAGCTTAATCAGCTTGAACCTGTCCTCCTTTGCTTCCAGATGCGTATTCTCATGGCCAAAGGCCCCGCCCCCCGCCTTATTATCCCCCAGCTTCAATAAAGAAATAAAACCTAAGCGCGTCCTCTTCTCCCCGTTAATATTATATTGCTGGCTGTAAAAATATATCGCTTCGGAGTTATCCGGGATAAGCACATCGTTCTTTAACCAGCCCTGGAATGTTCCCTGGGCAACCTTGTACTTGTCCTGATCCGGCATATCCTTTGCCAAAAGCACATGGATCAGGTTATAACAGGAGCGCTTATGATACATCTCCTGGGCTTCGGGGGATATTACATCGTAGGGCGGGCAGACGACTTGGTTAAAATCGCTGACCTTCGCGGGATTATAGATCAATGCCTTGAAAGCTTTAATTTCAGTCATTAAGATAGCCCTTTGCAGCCGGAGCACCCTTCATTTGCCTTTGGGCAGGATGCTGGTTTTGCTTTGTGTGAATGGCTCTTTGCCTTGTAATCCGTGGCGTAGAAACCCGAACCCTTAAAAATAAATCCACCTGTACTGCTGATCAGTTTCTTTACCTTCTTTGCGCATTTTGGGCATTTAGTTACCGGCTTTGCCGTGATAGGCTGCAGGAGTTCAAATTTATGATTACAGGATAAACACTGGTATTCGTATGTAGGCATAATATTATCGAACCTCTCCGCTAAGACGGCTGAACTCCTCCATTAATTTCCTTTGCTGGCCGGTCAATCTTGAGGGGATATCTACAGTAACCCTTACCAGTTCATCCCCCATCTGGCCCGAATGCAGGTCCGGGATACCTTTATCTTTCAATCTAAAGATCTTGCCGCTCTGTGTTCCCGGGGGGATCTTCATGCTTACCCTGCCCTCCAGGGTAGCAACCTCTACCTCACCCCCCAGGACCGCCTTGCCCAAGCTGATATTTATGGAGGTAATAATATCATTATGGTGCCTTTCAAAAATATTGTGTTGCCTGACCTCGATAACCACATACAGGTCGCCGCGGCTTCCCTGGCCTGCCTCACCCTCACCCCGCACGCGCAGTTGCGAACCATTATCCACGCCCGCGGGGATCTTAACCTTGATCTTCTTGGTAACCTTACTCCTTCCTTCACCCCGGCAATTCGGGCAGGGAGAAGAAATAGTATATCCTTCTCCGCCGCAACGGGAGCAGCTCTGGGCTAATTGAAAAAAACCGTTAGAGACAACCGTCTTCCCCGATCCCTTGCACTGCGGACAGATACTCTTTTTTGTCCCGGGCTTAGCTCCACTTCCGCCGCAAGCCTGGCAAACTTCATAACGCGGCACGCTAATTATCTTTTCTACTCCACTAGCTGCTTCTTCAAGTGATATTTCAACCGCTATTTGCAGATCTCTTCCCCGCTTGCGAGCGCCTGCCCGGCCCTGGGATTGCCTGGAACCGAAAAAATCAAAACCCAGGTCGCCGAATATCTCATCAAAGATACCTCCGCCCAAGCCATAATCCCCCATACCGCTGAAGACATTATTGAAATCCGCGCCTTTAAAAATGTCCTCCTGGGCATACCTCTGATCTATCCCGGAGTGGCCGTACTGGTCATAAAGCGCGCGTTTCTGGGCATCCGACAACACGGCGTAAGCCTCGGAGAGCTCCTTGAATTTTTCCTCCGCCTCCTTCTTCTGCTCCGCCGGAACGCGATCCGGGTGATAACGCAAAGCCAACTCGCGGTAAGATTTCCTTATCTCCTCTAAAGAAGCGCTTTTGGCTACACCCAGTATTTCGTAATAATCGCGTTTAGTGGACATCATTATTTGCCTTTATCATCCTCTTCTTTGAATTCAGCGTCGATCACATCCTCCGGGCCCGCCCCTGCACCTCCGGAAGATTTACCCTTATCCTCTCCCGCTTCTTCTTTTGGGCCACCCTGGCCTGCCTGTTGCTGCGACTGCTGCTTTGAAGCGGATTGCTTATATATCTCTTCTGCCAGTTTATGCGCGGCCTTAGTCAGGTCATCCATACCCTTCTTCACCCGCTCGACATTCTTATCTTTGATCGCTGTTTTAAGGTCATTGAGCTTGGCTTCAATATCCGCGCGCTCCGCCTGGCTTACCTTATCCCCATAATCCTTCAGGGATTTTTCTGTAGCGTACGCCAGGTTATCCGCCTGGTTTATCGTCTCTACCTGCTCCTTCGTCTTGGTATCTTCCGCGGCGAACTTCTCGGCATCGCGGACCATTTTATCGATCTCCTCTTTGGAAAGCTTCTTGGGAGCGGTGATCCTAATGGATTGCTCTTTCCCGGTGCCTAAATCCTTTGCCGAAACATGCACGATCCCGTTGGCATCAATATCAAAAGCCACCTCTATCTGGGGTACCCCGCGCGGCGCCGCCGGTATTCCGACCAGATCAAACCTGCCCAGCTCCACATTCCCCTCGGCATCGGCCATAGTACGCTCCCCCTGGATCACCCGGATAGTCACCGCTGTCTGATTATCAGCGGCAGTTGAAAAGGTCTGGGATTTACGCGTGGGTATGGTGGTATTCCGGTCGATCAGTTTGGTATTTACCCC
>SCRK01000076.1 GCA_004298075.1 bacterium
GTCGGCGGCGGAGTGGGGATCGCTGAAGTTTATCCTGTTGCAAAAGGCCTGAAAGAGGCGGGAAATAATATTACGGTGATCATTGGGGCAAAGACCAAAGAATTACTGATATTGGAAGATAAGTTAAAGAGTTTAGCGGATAAAATATATACAGTAACCGATGACGGCACCTCGGGCCGGAAGGGTTTTACTACCGATGTTTTGGGGGAGTTGCTTAAAGAGGGGAAATATGAACTGGTTTACAGCGTAGGGCCTATTCCCATGATGGAGAAGGTTGCCGGAATAAGCCATTCTTTTGATACCAGGGCGATAGTTTCGCTCAATGCCCTTATGGTTGATGCCACGGGTATGTGCGGTTGCTGCCGGGTGACTGTGGCAGGCCAGGTTAAGTTTTCTTGCGTTGACGGCCCGGAGTTTGAGGCGGATAAAATAGATTGGGATGAACTGCGGAAAAGAAACTGCATGTATCTGGATAAAGAAAAGCATATTTGCAAATTGAAACTAAGCTGATGAAAAGAGAGCCGGTAAAAGCCAAAGAGTCAGCCGCCGATAATAGAACGGAAGGTTTTGATGAAGTGGTCGCGGTATATTCGGAGAGCCAGGCATTGTCCGAGGCCGGCCGATGCCTGCAGTGCAAAAATCCAACCTGCATCCAGGGCTGCCCGGTGAATATCGATATCAAGAAGTTCATCTTTCAGATCACCCGCAAAGACTATTCCGGTGCTTATCTTACGATCCGCAAGACCAATAATTTTCCCTCTATATGCGGCAGGGTCTGCCCGGCAGAGTACCAGTGCCGTAAGGCCTGCGTGCTTAATAAAAGCAAGCTCGCCTACGCAAGCAGTGAGGCGATCAACATTCATTTCCTGGAAAGGTTTGCCGGGGATTACGGGATGCGGCATAATCTTGAGGTTCCGGCAGAAAAAGAGGCCGGGTTATCAAAGACCAGGGTAGCGGTGGTCGGCTCCGGGCCGGCAGGATTATGCTGCGCCGGGGAGCTGGCCAGAAAAGGGATAAAGGTGGTTATCTTTGAAAGCCTGCAGAGCTGCGGCGGGGTTTTAAGGTATGGCATACCGGATTTCCGGCTGCCTGACGAGATACTTGATTACGAGATCAATTGTTTGAAAGCCCTGGGTGTGGAATTCAAGAATAATGTTGTCGTGGGCAAGACCATTCTCCTGGATGAATTATTCCAACAGGGGTTTAACAAGGTATTCCTGGGATTAGGCGCCGGCGTACCGTCATTTCTGGGGATAAAAGGAGAGAATTTTTGTAATGTATATTCGGCCAATGAGTTTTTGACCCGGATAAACCTAATGTCAGCTTATAAATTCCCGGAGTACCACACGCCGGTAAATATCGGAGAGCATGTCCTGGTTATCGGCGGAGGCAATACGGCAATGGATGCCGCAAGAAGCGCTTTGCGTTTACAAAAAATGAACGGGATAAAGCCGGACGTTTCTATTCTCTACCGCCGCACGGAAACAGAGATGCCGGCCAGACGCCTTGAGATAGAGCACGCGAAAGAGGAGGGGATTGAATTCAAATTCCTGGCTCAGCCCAAGGAATTCTACGCCGATGAGAAGGGCTTTGTGCGGGGATTAAATGCTTTGAGCTGTAAGCTTGGAGAGCCGGATAGTTCGGGAAGAAAAAAGCCCATTGCCCAGGAGGGAAGCGATTTCACTATCCCCTGTGACCTGGCCATTATCGCTGTCGGCCTGCAGGCAAACCGGGTTTTGAGCAGCGTGACGCCGGCTTTAAAAACCGACAAATATAAAGATATTATAGTTGACCCCGCGAGCATGGAGAGCTCGATCAGGGATGTTTTTGCCGGCGGGGATATCGTCGGCGGCGAAGGCACGGTGATCGAAGCTATGGGTATGGCTAAGCGGGCCGCCAAAGCTATTATTCAGGGTATTAAGATCAATTAGGCAGCCTTCTTGAAAGTTCTCTCGCTTCAAGTGAACCCGGATAGATACTCAATGCTTTTCTAATGAAATACCCCGCTTTTTCTTTTTCTCCCCAGGCAAGATAAAGTTTTCCCAGGGCAAGGTAAGAGTAGAAAAAATTACCGTCCATCTTAATCGCTTTCAGGTATTCCTCCTCCGCTAAACCGTATTTACCAAGCGCAAGATAAACATTGGCCAGGTTATGGTGGCTTTGGGGATAGATATCCTCAATATCTATTGCCTTGGCATAGCTGGCTATAGCCTCCTGATACCGGCCTTTTCCATCCAGGGCGGTCGCTAAATTATTCCAGGTTTTTGCCGAAGCCGGTTCATGGCGCAATATAAAACTTGAGATCGCCTCTGTATCCCGCCAGTATCTTGAGCGCGAAAAGGTCAATATGCTCAATATTATCAATAGCGTAACCAGGATAAAACAGGCTGCTCTTCGTATTAATTTTCCCTGGAGCAAAGAAGCCAGGCTTAAGAATATCCCTACCGATGGAATATAGAGCCAATGGTCCCAAACCAGGGCATTTATCTTGGCAACCAGGTTAGCCATAGGCAGGTAACTGAAGAAGAACCAGAATATGCCGAAGGTAAACAGCGGCCTTTTCTTCCAGTTTATAACCGCGAGGATAATCATCGCGCTCAAGATCAAAAATGATAAGAATACCTGGGGGGCAAGAAAATTGGTAAATACCGGCCAGGATGTTTCAGGGTGGATACCCACGGGAAAAAAGATTATCACCAGGCCCCTGGCCAGGATGGTAAAGAGGGTATATAGGCGGTAAAGTAAATGTTCCGTGAATATATTTGCCTGGCTATAGAAGTTAAGGGTATTGCTGAAATTAAACAGGGTCAGCCGCAGGATTATATAAATAAACGCTATCAGCCAAAATGGGGAAAAGATGCGCAGAAGCTTTGCCGGTCTTATTTCTTTTAGGATCCCCGCCCGCATTCCTGCCAGCTGCACGCCTAAAATAAGCCCGGGAAAGACAACGGCGCTTTCTTTGGAGAATAAAGAAAAGACAAAGCTTATCAGGGAAATGATATACCATCTGATTTTCTGCCCGTCATTAAAATATAAAAAGGCAAGCAGTCCTAAAAGCATCCAAAATAGATGTAATGGGCTGGCCAGCCCCGTAGCCACGGCCAGTTCTTCGTTATGCGCGGGAAGGGACAGCCAGAGCATGTCCGTAAAAACGATTACAGGCAGAGTGATCCTGGGGTAGAGGAGTTTTAAAAAGAGCAAGTATAGCAGGAGGCCGCAGAGGCTGTGGAAAAGTATGGAGGAGAAATGGAATGGCCAGGGTTTGATCCCGGTGGTTTTGGCGATTATGCCGTAGGGAAGAAGTTGAAAAGGCCGCCAATAGTTGGAGATCGTTCCTGAACCAGCTTTGTAATTTTCAGTAAAGAATTTAGGGAAATCCCCCCAATTATTAAGGTAGGTATTGCGCAGGACAATTTCTTCATCATCGCCGGCCAGAAAACCGTTCTTAAAACTATCAAAATAAATAATAAAAGAAAACAGGAAGATCAGTAATCCGCAAAGCAAAATAATTATTTTATTATTTTCACGCGCCATATAAAATATTATATCCATAAACCGTTTTTTATCAATATCAATAAAAGGCCTGGGATGAGGTGCTCGCCCTGTCTCGCAAAGCTCGACAGGGTTTCGCTATATCAAAGCTCTAAGGTGCTCAATTTTAGTTGCGAACAGGCTTTTTTGGTTGTAAAATAACATCAATGAATAAAGAAGAAATCCTTGAAGATTTTTTCCGCACCTTAAGAGTCGTTCTCACCAACGCTTTTTCTTACTCCAAAGACCATCCTTACTTCATTAAATCAGTGGCAAATTTCAAAAACAAGCTTGAAACGGCCCTTTTGATCCTGAACCCGCTTAAGATCGGGGTAACCGACTCAGGGCTTATGGCTGACGGAAGGAACCTGGACAAAAGCGGCTTCTATGACGATCTGGCGCGCCTCCTGCATCAGCGTAAGATCAAAAGCCTGGAGATCAGAAAAGGCGCCGACCTCCAGGAGCTGGTCCAGTTTTTTTCCATAATTTCCCTGCCGCAAAAGGAGATCTTTAAGAACGGCGGGATCGGGGCACTTTTATTGAGGCAGCAGCTTACGCATTTTACAATAGGGGAGCTGGATTACTCCACTCTCTTGCGGGGGGAAGGCCAGGAGGGGGTTGATATCTGGGGTTATATGCTTAGAGACGCCGTGCGCAACAATGACGCCGGTAAGTTAAATAAACTTGCCGATGATTTCGGTTCTCTTGTCAGGCGGGTCAATGAAAAAGATGTTTTTGGGGCTGAAGGGATCTCCTCCCAGGTCAGTGATTTTATGATCTCTTTAAGGGGCACCAACAGGGAGAAGTTTGATCGATGCTCAAAGGATATTTTTCTCTGGCTGCTGCGGAATAAAAAATCACTTAATGATGAGAAATTAGCTAAACTCAGGCCCATTTTTATAGGTTTAGAGGAGGATGATTTCAGCGCCCTGCTTTGGGACGGCATCCTGCGGGAGGATAATTTTGATTCTTTAAGCCTGCAGATATTCTCCAAGATATCGAATTCGGAAGGCCCCGGAAAGATCTCCGGAAATTTTTTGAAAGAGGGGGATCAGGCGCGATATTTAAGGAGTAACCCGGCGGCGGTAAAGAAGATCCAGAATTTGTTGAACGCCGGAGCCGAAGACTCTTTGTCGGCGGTCTATCGTAATACCCTGGAGTCTTTGGTTAAAAGCATCTCATTCTCCGGCAAGCTGCTTTTTGACCACAAGGGGCTTTTGGAAAACTACCGCGGTATAATCTTAGCTATATTTTCATCCGGGGAAAAGAACGATAACCCGCAGATGATAGAAGCGATCCTGGAAAAAGAAGTGGGCGCGGCGCTGGAGGATAACGACGCCGGTTTCCTGAAAGGGCTATGGGCCCAGCTGGCCAAAAGGAAGGCCCAAGGGTTTAGTGCCTGCTTGGCCATCGAAAAAAAACTTTCCGTTTCGGTGGAAAATATTGTCTTCAGCGGAGGCATGGTCCCCGAGCAGGAGTTTCTGCTGGAAATGGTCTCTTCCTCCGAACAGGAGCCCAACTTCTACCTGGATAAGATCTTTAGCGCGGAGAAAACGGACAAATATATCTTGAGTTTATTTTTAAGATTATTTAAGGATGATCTCAGCGCCTTTTATGCCAGGCTGGAACAAAAATTCCAGGATATGGAGTTCCTGTTAAGCCTGATCGGTACGCTGGGGGAGCTTTCCATGCCGGCGACCCTGGATATATTGAAACATATTTATTCCTCCTCTAACCATATGGTAAAGCTTGAGGTTTTGGCGGCCATGCGCAGCGGCAAGAACATTGACCGGGCATTCCTTCTTGCCCAGTTGAACTCGGATTCGATATTATTGAAGAGGGGGGCGCTTTTGGTCTTAATACTTGAGCCTCAGGGCAGGGAGGAAGCGTTGAAACTGCTGCTTAATGTCAATAGCCCATGGGGCCGCAGGAACAGGGCTCTTATTGAAAATATGCAGATGGTTTATTCGCTGGGATTAAAAGAGGCAGGAACTTATATCAAGGGCTTGGCAGGGAGAAGATTTTTTTGGAACAGGCGGCTTCGCCAGAAAGCCGGCCGGATATTAAAGGAGTGGAATGTCAGCTGAAATTCAAACAGCATTTAAGGAACTGCTTACCTGTCTTCAGACCGCCAAGCTTTACGGCACGGTGCATCCGATGTTCCAAAGGTCCCTGGATAAAGCCTACGCTGCTTTTGATGATGTTTTAACCGGCCGCCAGGAGATGGTCATTGGAATTATAGGCGATGAGCTGGCTTTTGAAAAAGAGATATTCTTTGATTTAAGCAGGCTTTTAAAATCGGCGATCCTCTATCTGAAGGAGAGGAACATCGAGAGGCTTGCTTTTTTCCGGGGCTTGAGCAAGGAGGAGTTGGGGAAATTCGTGGGCCTTATTGCCGGGCCTAAAGAGGAGTTTAAAGCAGACCCCCAGAAGCTCCTGGTTGTTTCCGGGGTGCAAAATATAAGCATAGGCAAGCTTAAGGTCAGCGATAAGCAGGATCAGGGAAGCTTTGCCCTTGAACAGCTTAATCTTTACGATACCTCCGCGGATAAAGTAGGCCAGGTCTTGACCGGGGTGCTTAACTCCGAAAAGATCGACCACCTTTCGCTTAAATTTTCCTTAAGCAATATCATGGACAGCCTGGGCTCACAGCACCAGGAGCTGCTTAAACTGGCGACGGTAAAGAGGTATGATGTGGAGACCTATACGCACATGCTTAATGTATCCATCCTCTCCATGTATTTTGCTTCGCGCCTGGGGTTTGAGAAGAGCGATATATTGAATATCGGGGTAGCCGCGCTCTTTCATGACATCGGGAAAATGTATATCTCACGCAAAACGCTGCACAAGCCGGACCGTTTAAACGAACAGGAGTTTGCCAGCATCAAGAGCCATACGATTTTAGGAGCTGAATTCATGTTGAAATATGTCGACGCTTTGGGGATCCTGCCGGTGGTTGTCAGCTTTGAGCATCATTTAAAATACGACATGTCGGGTTACCCGCGCCTGGGCCTGTTAAGGAAACCGCATGTGGCCTCTTTGATCGTTTCGATCTGCGATGTTTATGACGCCCTTTCCCAAAGGCGCGGCTACAAGCAGGATTATTCGCCGGATGTGGTTTACAATATCATGAACAAGGAAAAGGGGAGCTCCTTTGATCCGGAGCTTCTGGATAAATTCTTTAAGTTCGTTGGTTTCTGGCCGATCGGCGCGGTGATAGCGTTGAATGACGGCAGCATAGGATTGGTCAGGAGCCAGAATGAATCCGATATCCAGCGGCCAAAGGTTGAAATCGTATCTCCGCCTGATAAGAAACGCCTGGTGGATCTGGCCGAGGAAAAGGGCCTGAGCATCGAGCGCTACCTTAATCCTTGGAAGGAAGGCAAAGAGTACCTGCGGTTGGCGCAGTAGGTAAAAATAATTTGACAATTGAGCATGCGATGCTATACTTAATAAAACAAGGGCGTTTAGGAGCCGGATACTCGGTGCTAAACGCCTTCTTCATATAAAACTATGGCTAAATATATCTTTATAACCGGCGGGGTGATTTCGAGTTTAGGCAAAGGGATCGCTTCCGCTTCTATCGGCAAGATCCTGGAATCGCGCGGCCTAAAAGTAACATTGATGAAACTTGATCCTTACATCAATGTTGACCCGGGGACAATGAATCCCTATCAGCACGGGGAGGTCTATGTCACCGATGACGGCGCGGAGACCGATCTGGACCTGGGGCATTATGAAAGGTTCACCAGGGCCAAGATGACCAAATTCAACAATGCCACTACCGGCCAGGTTTACAACGCGGTAATATCCCGCGAGCGCAGGGGGGATTATTTAGGTAAAACTATTCAGGTCATCCCTCATATTACCGGTGAGATAAAAGAGAGGATCAAGAAGGTTGCTCAGGTAAGTAACGCGGATATCGTTTTGATCGAGATAGGCGGCACGGTAGGCGATATTGAGAGCCTTCCTTTTCTGGAGGCAGCGCGGCAATTCAAAGTGGACGCGGGAGAAAAGAATGTCCTTTATATCCACCTTACTCTTGTCCCTTACATAAAGGTAGCTGATGAGATAAAGACCAAGCCTACTCAGCACAGCGTGCAGACATTGCGCGAGATCGGCATCCAGCCGGATATATTGCTCTGCCGTACGGAAAAACCGCTTGCCGATGAGGTTAAGGAGAAGATATCTCTTTTCTGTAATGTGCGCAAACAGGCGGTAATTGAATCGCGGGATGTTGAATCTATTTATCAGGTGCCCATGGTTTTTAAGGCGCAGATATTAGATGAAATAATCCTCAGTCATTTTAATTTGATCTCCAGGCCCTCGGACCTGAAGGATTGGGAGAAGAATGTGGTAGAGCGCCTGCTTTCTCCGAAGGGGACGGTCAGGGTGGCAGTGGTAGGTAAATATATCGGCCTGCAAGATGCCTATAAATCCATTTATGAAGCGATCACTCACGCCGGGATAAGCAACCAATTCAAGATAGAAGTTAGGAAGATCGACTCCGAAGATATAGAAAAACAGGGCCCGGAAAAGATGCTTGAATGCGTGGACGGGATTTTAGTCCCCGGAGGGTTCGGCACCCGGGGCATCGAAGGCAAGATCAAGGCGATCGAGTTCGCCCGGAAAAACAAGATCCCTTTCTTAGGCCTTTGTCTGGGTATGCAATGCGCGGTGATAGAATTCGGCCGCCACCTTTGCGGGTTACAGGATGCCAACTCTACTGAGTTTAAATCCAAAACCAAGTATCCGGTGATCAGCCTTCTGGACGAGCAGAAGAATATCAAGGATATGGGCGGGACTATGCGTCTGGGTGTATACCCCTGCAAAATAAAAAAGAATACCTTGGCGGCAAGAATTTACCGGAAAAATATCATTCTTGAAAGACACCGCCACAGGTATGAATTCAATAATAAATTCCGCAAACTATTCGAGAAGAAGGGGATGGTTTTCTCCGGGATCTATCAGAAGAAGGGCTTAGTTGAGATCGTGGAGTTAAAGAATCACCCTTATTTTATCGCGGTGCAGTTTCACCCCGAGTTTAAATCCAAGCCTGATTCAGCGCATCCTCTTTTCAGGGAATTTATCAGGGCAGCGGCAAATACTAAATAATCCCTTAAAAAAATATGAGTGCGATACTAGCCTTAGAAGACGGCACAATATTCAAGGGGCGTTCTTTCGGAGCAGGCGGAGAGCGCTATGGTGAGATTGTCTTTAATACCAGCATGGCCGGATACCAGGAGATCATCACCGATCCCTCTTATAAGGGCCAGATCGTTACTATGACCTATCCTTTGATCGGTAACTACGGAGTAAACCTCGAGGATGTGGAATCATGCAAGCCGTTCGTGGAAGGATTTGTGGTAAAGGAATACAGCAAGATCGCCAGCAACTGGCGTTCCCGGGATTCACTGGGCGAGTATCTTGCGAAAAATAATATTTTAGGTATCGAGGGTATTGATACGCGTGAACTCACCTTGCATATCAGGCAGAAAGGCGCTTTGAAAGCCGTGTTATCCACCGAGGATTTGGATGAAAATAACCTGGTCAAGAAAGCCAAAGAATCTCCAGGCTTAGTCGGTATTGACCTGGTCAAAGAAGTCGTCTGCAAAGAACCCTATGCCTGGAACAAAAAAGGAAAATATAAGGTCGTGGCAATTGACTGCGGCATAAAGCTTAATATGCTCAGGATATTGGAGAGTAAAAATTGCAAGATCACGGTTGTACCGGCAGGCACCTCAAGTGCGGAGATCCTGGGAATGAAACCGGACGGGCTGCTGCTTTCTAACGGCCCCGGCGATCCGGCTGCTTTGCCTTATTTAGTCAGAACTGTCCGGGAGTTACTTGAAAAACTGCCGATATTCGG
>SCRK01000077.1 GCA_004298075.1 bacterium
GGATAAGATCAATGCCGGTGATATCATTGAAATTGACCTGGCCGCAGGCTTGATCAAGAATATTACACAAGGACAAAATTATAAAACAGAGGCCTTCCCGGGATTTTTACAGGATATCGTGGAGGATGGCGGATTGATGAATTATATCAAAAAGAGGGCAAAGAATAATGTATAAGATCGCGGTAATACCCGGTGACGGCACTGGCCCTGAGGTAGTTAATGAGGGCTTGAAGGTCCTGCAGGCGGCAGCTAAAAAATTCGTTTTTAAATACGAAACCAAATTTTTTGATTTCAGCGGCAAGAGGTACCTAAAAACCGGCCAACTTGTCGCTGACAGCGATATTGAGGAATTAAAGAAATACAGCGCGATCTACCTGGGTGCTGTGGGGGATCCTGAGGTAAAGCCGGGGATCATTGAAACAGGGGTATTGCTTAAGTTGAGGTTTAGCCTTGATCAGTATATCAACCTGCGGCCGGTGAAACTTTATAACTCCGCGTATTGCCCTTTGAAAGATAAAAAACCTGAAGATATTGATTTCGTGGTAGTCCGTGAGAACTCCGAAGGCCTTTATAAAGGCATGGGCGAGTTTAAGGATAAAGGGACTAAGGATGAGGTGGCTATCCAGATCTCTTATAATACGCGTAAGGGAGTGGAACGATGTATCCGTTATGCCTTTGAGTGCAGCCGTAAGCGTAATAAAAAGAAAAAACTTACCCTTTGCGGCAAGACCAATGTTTTGACCTATGCCTGGGACCTTTGGCAGCGGACATTTAATGAGGTAGCCAAGGATTACCCGGATATAACTACTGATTACGCGCATGTGGACGCGACGACCATGTGGTTTGTGAAGAACCCGGAGTGGTTTGATGTGATCGTCACCGACAACCTATTTGGGGATATTATTACGGATCTAGGGGCAATGATCCAGGGCGGGATGGGGATCGCCGCAGGTGGAAATATCAATCCGCAAGGGGTATCAATGTTTGAACCCATCGGCGGTTCAGCTCCCAAGTATACGGGCAAGAATGTTATTAATCCTCTGGCGGCGATTTGCGCCGTTGGTATGATGCTTGAGAACCTGGGTGAAGCCCAGGCGGCTAAAGCTATTGAGCAGGCGGTAATTGAAGTCGTGAATAAAAAAATAAAATCCCTGGCTGCCGGGAAAATGGGTTATTCGACCGCTGAAGTCGGCGATCTGGTAGTAGAGAGGCTGAAATGAAAAAATCAAAATATAATGTCGCGGTAGTCGGAGCGGGAGTAGTTGGTATCGAGATGCTGCGCGTATTAAAACAGCGTAATTTTCCTGTAGGCCGATTAAAGGTCTTTGCCCGCTCTGCCCGGGATATCAGTGTGGACGGGCAGGCTTACTCGGTAGAGCCGATAACTCCGGATGGTTTTAATGGCATAGATATTGCTTTATTCGCCGGCACTGAAGGCGAGAAAGGCGCGGCAGTCACTTATGCCGCGGAGGCGGTCAAGAGAGGCGCGGTGGTTATCGATAATGGCGCGGATTTCCGTATGGACCCCAAGGTTCCTTTAGTGGTCCCCGAGGTAAATGCCCAGGATGTAAAAAAGCATAAAGGCATAATCGCCAACCCTAATTGCTCCACGATCCAGATGGTTGTAGCTTTGAATCCTATTCACAGGAAGGTGGGTATAAAGAGGATCATCGTTACTACTTTACAGGCCTCAAGTGGTGCGGGAAAAAGCGCGGTTGAACAATTAAAGGAGGAGATTAATCTGGTTGTCCAGGGTGGATTTGACTGCGTGAAGGTAAGGGCGGCAAATAAATCCATGCCGCAACAGTTGGCTTACAACTGTTTTCCCCATATTGGGAGCTTCGCTGAAGGCGATTATACCAATGAAGAGTGGAAACTGGTCAATGAAACGCATAAGATAATGCACGCGCCGTCGATCGAGATCTCCGCGACCACTGTCCGCGTTCCGGTAAGGACAGGCCACTCCGAGAGCGTTTATATCCAGACAGCCAAGCCTATTAGCGCGCAAGGCTGCAGGGAACTTTTAGCCAAGGCGCCGGGTATCGTCCTTATTGACGAGCCCAAAAATAATCTATATCCTATGCCCAAAGATGCGGAGGGAAGGGATGAGGTTTTTGTCGGAAGGATCCGCCAGGATGCCTTTGACAAGAAAGGGATGTGGTTGTGGGTAGTGGCGGATAACCTGCGTAAGGGCGCTGCTACCAATGCCGTGCAAATTGCCGAATGCCTAATCTCAAGCTCGAAATAGAGTATGACGGTACCCGCTATTACGGTTGGCAGGTGCAAAACGGCAAAAGCTCCAGACTAAAATACAACGCTGCAAAGACCATCCAGAATATCCTGCAACAAACCCTCAAAAAGATGCTTCAGGAGGAGATCAAGCTGACCGTGGCAGGCCGCACTGATTCAGGAGTGCATGCTTTATCTCAGGTGGCTAATTTCAAGACCAGCTCCGAAATTAGACTGGATAAATTACGCTGGGGGATCAATTGCCTGCTGCCTGAAGATATCAAGGTATGCCGGGTAAAGAAAATGCCCCATGATTTTAACAGCCGCTTCTCCGCCAAATCCAAGGTTTACCGTTATACGATCCTAAACCGTAAATATTCCTCAGCGCTTCTTGCCAATTATGTCTATTTTTTCCCGCATCCCCTGGATATAGGGTTGATGCGCCGGGAGGCAAAGGTCCTCTTGGGTAAGCATAATTTCAAATCCTTTCAGGCATCCGAGGCGAGAGAGAGAAATCCGGTGCGTACCATCAAGAGGATCAAGATATCCCGTAAGAAGAACTTATTGAGTATCGATATTGAGGCAGACAGTTTCCTGTATAACATGGTCAGGAATATCGCCGGCACACTGCTTGAGATCGGAAGGGGCAGGTTCCCGGAAGGCAGCATGTTTAAGATATTGGGATCGCGAAACCGCAGTTTAGCCGGTCCGACACTTCCGGCTAAAGGATTATGCCTGCTGAAGGTGAGGTATTAAATGGGTTATTTTTCCCGGCTGATTATTTTTATCTTTGCCGCGTTGCAGATATTACGGTTACCCACGTCCCCGCAGTTCATGGATATTTATTATCATATACAGACTGCCTGGGGGTTTATTCAGTCCGGAGGATACAGCCCCTGGGATTTTTGGGAGTATGCGCCCTTTGGAAGATCGCATATATATCCTCCGTTGTTCCATATCCTTCTTGCCCTGTTTATGAAAGCGGGGGTCAGCGTAGTATTGCTTGTCAAGTTATTTGAAGGCGCGGCTCCAGTTATATTCTTAATAATTTTGTGGGATTTTATAAGAAAAAATTATGGTGAACAACTGGGTTTTTTCGTAACTGTCACGTTTTGTTCCTCTTTTGCCTTTTGCGCTTTTCTCTCCAATCATATTCCAGCTTCCCTTGCTTTGATCCTGGGTTTTCTTTCTCTGGGTGAATTATTCAAGAAGAGGGTTTCACGGGCGGTTATTCTGCTTACCCTTTGTTTCTATACGCATATCAGCGTTCCCTGGCTTTTCGTATTCAGCTGCGTTATTTACGCGGTGATGAACAAAGATTACAGGAGGGATTCCTTTAGAGTTATTTTATATTCCCTTCTTTTATCTCTGCCGATGTTGTCTTTTGAGCTTGTGAATCTGCCGTTTATTCAATCAGTCGGCAATGATTTCCCCGCAAAATTCCATCTCCAGGTTAAGTTGATCGATTATATCCTGGCCGGCTTTGGTTTATTTTTAGCAGCCAGAATGGCCCCCCGCTACAGGTTTTTTGTGAGTTTGTTTTTGGCGGGTTTTATTTTCCTATCATATCCCTACCGTTTTCTTTCGGCAGAGGGGTATCTTCCGGTGATCCTTCTCTCTGCCCTGGCTATGCAGTGGATTTGGCAGTGGTTAAAAACCCGTATGTTTAAGGCGCAGAGGATGCTTATCGGGGCCTTGATATTATTTTTTTTATTTGTTTCTCCTGTTTTGATCCTGGATAAGCCGGCACCTTCAAGCAGGGTAAACTATAAGCTGGAGTGGATGGATTCCGCGCTCAGCGGTATATTACTTGGGAAAGGAAGCTCTATCTGGTTCCCTCAGATGTATCTTCCGGCCGCTGATATTATAAGGAGAAATTCCGTAAAGGAGGATATTATTTATTCCGGTATCAATTTCTCCGGGGTGATATTGGGGGCGTTGTCGCAAAGGGCAACCTCTAACGCCATTTTTCCCGAAGTG
>SCRK01000078.1 GCA_004298075.1 bacterium
GCCGGTTCGATCTTAGCGGTAAGTGATAATGTAATTACCGGAGAGATGGGTTTTATGAACCCGCTTTATTATATGGCGGAGGCAAACCTGATCAAGATCGCGTTAGAGGTAGTTAAAAAATTAGAAGGCAAATAACTATGAAATTTTCTCCCCTTTTCTGGCCGATCCAATTAAAAGGAAGCACGATCCTGATCCTTGACGAAACTAAGCTCCCGCAAAAGCTTGCCTATATAAAGGTCAGGAATTACCAGGATGCCTGCAAAGCGATCAAAGAAATGAAGACCCGCGCCGTAGGCCAGGTGCTCCTGGTAATGTACACCTTTATTTTGAGCAACCGGCAGAAAAAAGATTTAAATAAAGTTGCCAGAGCGATCAACGCTACCCGGCCGACATTGGCTTTTAAGGTTTTAACCGATATGGTCTTAGGCTGGAAAAAGAGCGGGGCGCCGCTAGAGAAAAGTATTCTGGGATTTCTGGAGATGCTCAAAGCCAAAAGGATCCTCCAGGCTCAAGAAGCAGCCAAACTGCTTGAAGACAGGGATGTGATCCTGACCCACTGCAATGTCAGCGGCCTGATGCCTTTGATCGCTGAATTTGCCCGTCAGAAGGGCAAAAGAATAAGTTTCTATGTTACTGAGACGCGGCCTTATCTGCAGGGTTCCCGGCTTACTGCCTGGGAGATCCAGCGGGCAGGGTTCCCGGTGACTATTATCACCGATAATATGGTGGCTTATTTGCTCTCTCAAGGCAAGGTAACCAAGGTTATCGTTGGCGCAGACCATCTTACCCAAAACGGGGATATTGCCAATAAGATCGGGACCTACCAGATAGCGGTAGTGGCTAAATATTTCAAGGTCCCATTTTATGTTTTATGCCCGCCGCCTTCAAAATTGAAAAGAGGCAGGGACATTAAGATCGAGATCCGTCCCGGGGATGAATTAAAGATCTACCAGGGATTATATTTGGCGCCAAAGAACGTAAAAGCTTATTATCCAGCTTTTGATATTACGCCGGCAAAATTAATTACCCGGCATATTTATCTGGGGGTTTAAATGTCAGAGCAGGAATTAAAATTAGAAATTATCCAGGTCGGCAAAAGGCTTTACGCGGCAGGCCTGGCAGTAGCCAAATCCGGGAATTTAAGCGCTAAGCTCGACGCTGAAAATATCCTTATCACCGCCAGCGGCACCTCTTTAGGCCAGTTAAAAGAAAACGATATAGTAAAGGTAAGCTTGGCCGATGGCAGAGCTGAACCAGGGTTGGTCCCAAGTTCAGAATTGCCTTTGCACAGCTTAATCTATAAGAATCTTCCTGCTAAAGTAGTGATCCATTGCCACCCGCCATTGATCAACGGGTATTTTGCGGTCGCCAAAACTCTTAAAGCCATGAGCTTTGAGACTAAATTTTATCTGGGCGAAGTGCCGGTTATCCCCCAGCAAACACCCACAGTTACGGATCCGGCGCCGGTAATCGCCGCGCTTAAAACAAATAACCTGGTGGTGTTAAAAAATCACGGGACAGTGGCGATCGCTGATAAATTTGAAGATGCCTTGAATATCACTGAAGCATTGGAGGAGGCGGTCAAGAGTGCGGCGGTCGGAAGGCTCTTTGACAAAGATATCCTGGATGAGCTGGATACAGCCTTAAAAGATGACCTCAGGCGCAATGAACCGGTTTATAAAATGTTTTCTTGTGAACATATCAAGGCGATCGTGGACTTGGTGAATAAGGATGGGTTTATCGCTCAGAAAGGAAAAGAGCTTGACCTGACCGTGAAATTAGCGATCAAACTTGATGACTCCGGAGAGGTTTTTAAATTTAATTTTGAAAAAGGCAAAATTGTGAAGTTGGATACTGATAGCGATGCCCCTTTTGTAATCTCGGCTCCCGCTAGCGTCTGGGAGCAGGTATTCCTGGGGAAGCTCGATTCATTCGTCGCGGTTACCCAGGGAAAGATGAAATTAAGCGGACAGTTAGGCCAGCTTTCTAAATGGTATGTGCCGTTTAGCCGGCTGTTTGCCATATTTAAAGAGGTAAAGATAAAATGAACTCCAAATGCCCGCTTTTTATCAACGGACAATTTATAGAGACCGCTGAAAAGCAGAACATCATTAATCCTTCGACAGGCAAGGTGATCGCCGAGGCTTCGCTTGCCTCGGCAAAGGAAGTGGAGATGGCTTTATCCAGCGCTCGGGAGGCCTTTGATCATGGCCCATGGCCGCAGTTTTCCCCGGAGCAGCGCAGGGAGTTCATCCTTAAGATAGCCGCGGGTATTTTAGACAATGCCGCCGAACTCGCCCAATTAGAAACCCAAAATACCGGAAAGCCCATAAAAGAATCCACCTTTATGGATATTCCTTCAAGCGCCAAAACCCTTGAATTCATCGCCGACAATTTTATTGATTATCTTAAGGATGAAGAACCAGGCTTGCCTGACCAGGCAAAAGCCAGGTTGGAACGCGAACCTGCGGGGGTAGTGGTATTGATCATTCCCTGGAACTACCCGCTTTTGATCGCCTGCTGGAAATTAGCTTCAGCTTTAGCCGCTGGCAACACGGTTATTTTAAAACCATCCAGCCTCACCCCGCTTAGCGTCTTAGAGCTTGCTAAGATCATTTATAAAGCCGGCTTACCCGCCGGGGTGGTCAATGTTATCAATGCCAGCGGCGCTAAGATCGGAGAAGAGCTCTGCAGCGATAAGCGGGTGGATATGATCTCTTTTACCGGCAGCAATGAAA
>SCRK01000079.1 GCA_004298075.1 bacterium
GGCGCTGTTATTGGGCCTTGTTTCGGGATTAATGGTTTCACCCTGTTTAACGCCGATCCTGGGTTCAATATTGGCATATTTGTCCACCAAGAAAAACATATTCTATGGAGGGTTTTTGTTATTAAGTTTTTCTTACGGCATGGGTTTGATCTTTATTATCCTCGGGACCTTCGGCGCCGGTATTTCGGCGCTGCCCGGATCCGGCAAGTGGATGGTTATCGTAAAGAAGTTTTGCGCGGTAATTATGGTTTTAGCGGGGGTTTATTTTATTTTTACTTCTATAAGGAGATTCTAATGCTTAATCTTAAAAGAGCGGCGGTATTTTTATCGGTGGTTTTGATTTTCCTGGTTTTGGCTGCCCCGGCAGGAGCGGAGGGTACCGTATTAAATGACCTAAACGGTAAAACAGCGGACATCTCCAGCCATAAAGGCGCCCCCAGACTCTTTTTATTCTGGACTACCTGGTGCCCTTATTGCCGCACAGAAATACAGACGCTCGACCATATGGCTCCTAAAATGCAGAAGGCAGGCATAGAGGTCTTTGCCATAAATGTCGGAGAGCTGGATCATAAGGTAGCCAAATTTATCGGGCAGCATATGCTGACTTTAAGAGTGCTTTTGGATAGGGATGGGAGGGCCGCGGATAATTACGATGTTATCGGCGTGCCGACTTATATCCTGCTCGATAAAACAGGAAAGGTGGTCGCGCATGAGAATGCCTTTCCCGATGATTACAAAAACCTGTTGAAAGAATAAAATGGAAAAATTCCACGATCTAGTTGATCAGATATGCGGCAAGGATACAAGGTATAAGCCGGATGCTTATGAATTCCTGCTGCGGGGGCTTACCTTTACTCAAAACAAGCTTAAAAGAAAGGCGCATGTTTCCGGCAGGGAGCTGGCAAGCGGGCTTAGGGATTACGCGATCGACCAGTATGGCGCCCTGGCAGCCAGGGTATTGTCGCACTGGGGAATAAACAATACGCGGGATTTCGGCAATATTGTTTTCAATATGATCGAGCATAAGCTTTTAGCCAAGAATGAAAATGATTCCCTGGATGATTTTAACGCGGTCTATGATTTTGATGAAGCATTTGCCAATGTCCTGGTTGATACCGTCACCAAGGGGTTCCGGTTAAAAAATGATAAATAAGGGCGTAAAGGAGCTTATAGAGTCCAGGGAGTTCATCAGTGTCGCCACCTGCAATCTGGAGGCAATACCAAATGCCGCGCCCAAGTTTTTATTGAAGGTAGAGGGGGATTACATTTACCTGGTGGATTATATTATCGGCAGCACCTTTCGCAACCTTCAGGTCAACCCGCGGGCATCCTTATCCTTTCTTGATTCCAACAGCCTTATGGGTTATCAGATAAACGGGAGGGTAGAGATCATTGACAGCGGCAAAGAATACACGACAGTGCTTAAGGAGCTGCGGGATAAGCAGATCGATCTCTCCATAAAAAGGATCATCGAGGGTGTGGCGAAAGGCCAGGCGCACAAGTCCTATGAGGTGGCTATTCAAGAACAGTTTGTGCTCTTAAAGGTAAAAGTAGAGGAGATAGTCCAGATACAGCCCGGCGGGATCTTAAAGAGGGAGAAGGTATGAAGGAGCTCAAGGGCCTGGCAACCGGGGTCGGCAGCCTTCCCTTTTCTGACGCGGAAAAGGCGATAGACCTGGTTTTGCGTTGCGTGCCTGAAGCGCCTTTTTGGCCGCAGCTGCCCAAGCGCGACAGCCGGGAAGGGATGATCGCGCAATTCAGCGAAAATCTACCCGGGCTTAAGATCGATTCCGGCACCTTGCGTTTTTCTCCTGAGGATAAAGAAAAGGATTTGGAATTATTTTACGAAAAGTTTATCTCCGGAGACTTGGATTATTTTAAGATAAGCCGGGATTATTCCCTGGGTTTATATGCTTTTTACCAGCGGCTTAAAACCACTGATCTATCTAAGGTGGAATTTATCAAATGCCAGGTTACCGGGCCTTTTACATTTTGCGCCGGGATAAACGACTCAAACGGCAACTCCATACTGCACGATAAAATATTGATGCAGGCAATGGCCAAGGGTTTAAGCATGAAGGCGCTTTGGCAGCTGGAGATGTTCAAGGAGTTTGGTAAAAAGATAATCATGTTTTTTGATGAACCGTATCTGGCCTCTGTCGGCTCTGCTTATACCCCGGTTAACCGCGATGAGGTAATTGATGTTTTTTCCGAGCTTACAGCCGGCCTTAAAGAGCGGGATGCTTTAGTCGGAATACATTGCTGCGGCAATACGGACTGGTCTATGCTTATGGACGCAAGCGGGGTTGATATCATTAACTTTGACGCTTTTGAATTCCAGGAGAGGTTCCTGCTTTATCCGGGTAATATCAAGAGTTTTCTAAAAAAAGGCGGGATCATCTGCTGGGGTATCGTGCCGACCCAGAGGTATGACAGCAGGCAGACCCCGGAAGGTCTGGCGCAAAAGATAAGGTCCGGCCTGGATATCCTGGCCAAGAAGGGGATTAACCGCCAGCTCCTGCTTGAGAGGCTTATGATCAGCCCGGCATGCGGTTTGGGCTCCCTGGCCGCGCAAGATGCGGGAGGGATCTTGAGCCTGCTCAACAAAACGTCCGCTTTTATCCGTAAAAAC
>SCRK01000080.1 GCA_004298075.1 bacterium
CGGGGCAGATGCCTTCGCGCTTGTTTCCCTCATCAGCTTGCTGGTAGGCATGATCCTCGCTTTTATCGGCGCGATACAGCTTAGATTATTCGGCGCGCAGATCTATATCGCCAATATCGTGGGTATCGCCATGGTCCGCGTAATGGGCGCGGTGATGACCGGCGTGCTTATGTCCGGCCGCACAGGCGCCTCTTTTGCCGCCGAACTTGGCCTCATGCAGACAAATGATGAGATTGACGCGCTGCAAACCCTGGGAATTTCCCCGGTTGAATTTTTGGTTATGCCGCGCGTCCTGGCCCTGATAATTATGATGCCGCTTTTGACCGTTTACGCGGATTTTATGGGGATATTAGGCGGCCTTTTTGTCAGTACCAGCATACTTGGCCTTAACCCGGTAGAGTATTGGCAGCATACCCAGGCAGCGGTAAAGTTAAGCAATCTTTGGGTTGGGCTTATACACAGTTTTGTTTTTGGGATAATTGTTGCGGTTGCCGGCTGCCTGCGCGGGATCAAATGCGCCAGGAGTGCCGCCGCAGTAGGAGAGGCGACTACTTCGGCGGTAGTCAGCGGAATTACCGGCATTGTGATAGCTACTGCGATCATCACGCTTATTTGCCAGGTTCTAGGGGTTTAATCAATGGATAAAAACAGCCAGCCTGTTATCCAGGTGCGCGATCTTGATCTAAGCTATGATGATTTTCCGGTGATGCGCGGGCTTGATTTCAGTGTTAATAAGGGTGATATTTTTGTGGTGATGGGGCCAAGCGGCTGCGGAAAGAGCACCCTGCTTAAAGTTCTTATCGGGCTTAAGGAGCCGGATAAAGGTGAGGTTCTATATGACGGGGTAAATTTCTGGGGCCAGGATGAAACATCCCGGCAGGAGCTGATGCGGCATTTCGGGGTGCTTTATCAGAGCGGAGCCTTGTGGAGCTCTTTGACTATCGGGGAAAATGTCGCTTTGCCTTTGCAGTTGTATTCAAAGTTGTCAGGCGCGCAGATAAAGGAAATGGTGGAATTAAAGCTGGCTCTAGTCGGGCTTTCAGGTTATGCTGATTTTTATCCCGCCCAGATCAGCGGAGGGATGCGTAAGCGAGCCGGCCTGGCGCGGGCTATAGCGTTGGACCCTGGTATTATCTTTTTTGATGAACCCTCAAGCGGGCTTGACCCGTTAAGCGGCCGGCTGCTTGATGATCTGATCCTTCAGTTGAGGGATACCCTGGGGGCTACGATCGTAGTGGTTACCCATGAGTTGGCCAGTATTTTTAGCGTGGGAACTAATGCCGTACTTCTGGATTCGGAAAGCAAGACGATGATCGCCTCAGGCAGCCCCAATGATTTATTGGCTAATTCCAAAGATCCCAGGGTAATTCAATTTTTGACAAGAGGGAAGAAACAAGGAGCTTAATGATGATCAAAAAAATGGATAAGACAGTGATCGGCGCCTTTGTGGTAGGCGCGGTGTGTTTGTTAGTGACGGCAATATTGATCTTTGGCTCAGGTAATTTTTTTACACAGTCGGACAAATATGTCATATATTTTAACGGTTCGGTGAAAGGCCTTTCCGTGGGCGCGCCGGTTATTTTTAGAGGGGTGAAGATCGGTAATGTCGCCAGTATCGGCCTGGTTTATGACCGCGATACCAAAGAAGTGCTTATCCCCGTGGTCGTTGACGTGGAATTGGCGCGCGTAGCAGGAATGCCCGATCCGGTGGGTTATCCGGATTACCCGGCATGGGTTAAACAGGGGCTGCGCGCGAAGCTTGAGATACAGAGTTTCATAACCGGGCAGCTCATGCTTGCCTTTGATTTTTATCCCGACAAGCCGCAAAAATTGTACGGCCTTAAAGGTTATCCCGAATTGCCCGCGCTTCCAATATCGCCGGATATTTTTGAGGTAATGGATGATATCCCGATCAAAGAGATCACTGTTAATTTGGAGCAGGCAGTAGAGGGGATCAACAGGCTGGTGAATTCAAAAGGCATCTTTGAACTTGATAGAACGCTGCGGGATGTAACGCATTCCGCGCGTTCCTTTAGCCTGTTGCTCGAGTATCTGGAACAGCACCCCGAGGCGCTTTTAAAAGGAAAATCAAATTATAAAGGAGAATAAGATGAGTAAGCGCGTTTTCTTATGTTGCGTAATGCTGGGTTTATCTGTTTTTGTCTTCAGCGGATGCTTATCCCTCTCCAATAGCCCGGCCCCGCGGTTTTATATGATTAAATCAATGGATAAGCAGCAGATAAGCGAGAAATTCGATATCGGCCCCGGAGTAATTGTCGCTGTCGGCCCGATCGATATCCCGGATTATCAGGACCGGCCCCAGATCGTGACCATGGACAAATACGGCATGCTTAAATTTGCCCAGTTTGACCGCTGGGGGGAATCCCTGGATGCGGCGCTGGCGCGTTTGATCACCGATGATCTGACGGTTATGCTTCCCGCGGCAAGCTTACAGATGTTCCCTTATAATTTTGCCATTCCGGTCACTTATCGGGTGATCGTAGATGTTGTCCAATTGGACAGCCGGCTTGATAAGGATATTTTCCTTGTGTGCCAATGGTCGATAATTGATGCCAAAAACAGGCAGATGCTCCTGACAAAAAGATCGGAGTTCCGCCAGCCGGTTAACCCGCATAATTATTCCGGCCTGACTAACGCTTTGAGCGCGGCTAGCGTTTCATTAAGCAGCGAGATCGCCGCGAACTTAGCAGATCTGACAAAGCAGTCTAAAGCAGGAAAGGATTCCGCCAGATAGATATGAAAAAAACACAGTTAATTACGGTGTGGCTCCTGCCTATTATCATAATAGGCGGTTTGTTCTATCCTATCCTGGGGTATCTGGTAGTAGGGATGATGGCCTTTTTTCTGGTGCTTTCATTTTTTAAGGCCAGATACTGGTGCTGGAATTTATGCCCCAGGGGGGCATTCCTGGATATTGTTATGTCAAAGGCAAGCCTGAAGAAGCCGGTGCCCAGGGTCTTTGCGCGAAACTGGTTTCGCTGGACTGTGCTCGTTTTGCTGATGAGCTTCCTGGCAGCGCGTATTATTCGTTCAGGAGGAAGTCTTATCATTATTGGCTCTGTTTTTGTGGGGATGTGCTTGATCACAACCATCATCTCGGTCGTCTTAGCCGTATTTACCAGGCATAGGGGCTGGTGCGCGATATGCCCTATGGGGTTCCTCCAGGAAAAAATAGGCAAATTAAAACATTAATGAAAAATACCAGGATAGCCGTCATAGCTGCGGCATTTGTTCTATCTCTCGGGTTGACGGGCTTTGCCGGAACGCTTAGTTTTACATTGGATGCAGGAGCTTATAATAGCGTTCCCGAACCCAGGCTGCGCTATCCTATTTATGATACGGTTACATTAACCGGAAATGCGCCGTTGGAATTTAAATGGTGGAACAGCTACGTCGGAGTACACGGGTTTATCTTTAAGCTATATAAAGGCTATAATATGTATGCCGCGGATTTGATCCGCAAAGAAGAACTGCCTGCCGGCGCGTATTCCATTAAGATCAGTCCGGAATTATTTGAAGACGGCCGGGTTTATACCTGGAGCTTGGTCCAGGTTTCAAGCGCCGGGTATAAGAGCGACAGGAGCTTTAATTCTTTTAAGGTGATCAAGAAATAAATGGACCAGACAGCTTATTTACAAAAACAAAAAGAAGAGGAAGCCGGCTATGAGGCGCGATGCAAGAGGTGCGGAGCCTGCTGCGGCGCTAGCGGCGATGATCCCTGCGTCCGTTTACGTAAAGATAACTCCGGTAAATACTTTTGCAGCGTTTATGATACCAGGATAGGCAAACAGTTCACTATTTCGGGAAAAGAATTCTCCTGCGTGCCTATCCGTTATCTCCGGCCCCAGTTGCCTTTTAAGGATTGCGCGTATTATAAAAAATAAACGTATTTTCGCTGGACAAAAGCCGGAAATGTGTTATACTTAAAAACAGTAGTGAATAAAGGATCAGATGTTTGTAGGCCGCGAGGTTTAGAAACTAAGCCTAGCGGTTTTTTTATTTCTGTCATTATTTGCTATAATTTCAAGGAGAGGGGGTAGTAAATAATGGCAAAGGGTAAAGTAAAGTGGTTTTCAGACCAAAAGGGTTTTGGGTTTATCACACCTGAATCCGGTAGCGATGTATTTGTGCATCACAGCGCGATCCAGGGTGAGGGTTATAAATCCTTGGCTGAGGGTCAGGAAGTTGAGTTCAACATCGAAAAAGGACCTAAAGGCGAGCAGGCTACTAATGTAGTAAAACTGTAAGACTAGGGGTAATAATAGCCTGGCTTCTAAATTTAGAGGTCAGGCTATTTTTTAAAAAAAGGAGAAAGTATGAATACCGGAAAGATCAAGAAACTGGTCCGCGACAGAGGATTTGGTTTCATCAGCGACACTGACGGCAGAGAGGTATTCTTCCATCAGAACGCTCTGGTGGATGTAAAATTCGACGCTTTAAATGAAGATCAGGCGGTTTCTTACGATGTTGAGAAATCCGATAAAGGACTACGCGCGGTGAATGTTCACCTTGCCTAATTAAACAGATAACAACCCGGGAATCCCAAATACTTAATTGTAGCTGGGATTTCTTGGTTTAAGGGTTATAATAAATCTATGCGAAGCAAGAAAGCAAAAAAAGCAACAATTGATTGCCGGAAATGCAAAAATCAGTCGGATTGCTGCAGGTTAGGGGCGTGGATCGACCTGGAGGAGGCCAAGAAAATAATTTCTCTCGGCATAAAGGGAGATTTCTTCCACATGGAGAAGGATAAAGCCTTCCCCTCCGGGTTCAAAGTAGGGACCAGTTATGAAGATGAGCAGTGCGTCTTTCTTGACCCTGACGGCCTCTGCAGGATACATAAAGTTGATTATGCTTTTAAGCCCGTGACCTGCAAGGAATTCCCTTATGAAGACAACAAGATCGCTCCCATAGCCAGCGTATTGTGCA
>SCRK01000081.1 GCA_004298075.1 bacterium
CCCGGTTGAAATCTATGATATCCAGGTTCTGGCAAAGCTCAATATGGGTAAGCGGCTTAAAATCAAATTTTTTCTCTTTTCCCCAGCCGCGCACAACCTTGTTCTGGGATGCATCGCCTACCGGAATAGAGGGATGCGGCACGTTGGGAATATTCAAAAGCAGCTTATTTAACTCTGCTTCCTGCTCTTTTAGCTGCCCCTCCAGCTCATTGATACGGCTTGAGATCTCTTTCATTGAGGAGATCTTAGGCTTGGCATCTTTTTTCTCTTTAAGCAGGAGGCCGATCTCGTCATTGGCTTTATTGCGCTGGCTGCGTAATTCTTCAAGCTCGGCTAACACTTTGCGCCGGACGTCGTCAATTTTAATAAGGCCGTCAATATCAAGTTTTAAGGCGCGGCTTTTTACCGACTGCCTGACCAGCTCCTGATTTTCCCTGATGAATTTTATATCTAACATATCATCCTTTAATTACGCCGACCGGACGCATCCTGCAGACGCGCTTGGAGATACCGGCGTTATGCACCACATCCACTACCTCATTTACGTCTTTATATGCCTCTGGCGCCTCCTCTACTATGGTGCGGCGGCCCGAAGCTTTTACCATTATACCTTTAGATTCCAATTCTTTCAATAACATATCCGAATTTATGGACCTGGCTGCTGCGGTACGGGACTTCAGGCGGCCTGCGCCGTGGCAGGTTGAGCCGAATGTCTCTTCCATTGCTTTTTGCGTGCCCACCAATAAATATGAGTTCCTTCCCATATCTCCGGGAATGATCACCGGCTGGCCGATCTTTTTATATCTTTCAGGCAAAGCAGAATGCCCGGGCCCAAAAGCGCGGGTTGCTCCTTTGCGGTGCACGCATAAAGTTTTCTCTTTACCCCCTATTTCATATTTTTCTAACTTTGCGATATTGTGCGCCACGTCATAGATAAGCGACATCCCCATTTTCTGCCAGCTCATCCCAAAGATCTTTTCAAAGGTTTTGCGCGTAAGGTGCATAAGACATTGCCGGTTATTCCAGGCGTAATTTGCCGCGCATCTCATTGCTCCCAGGTACTGTTTTGCTTCGGGAGAATTTACCGGAGCGCAAACCAGCTGCCTGTCGGGGACATTAATACCATATTTTCTTAAGCAGGGCATCATCCTCCTGACATAATCTTCGCAGATCTGATAACCAAAGCCGCGGGAGCCGGAGTGGATCATTACCACTACCTGGCCCAGGGTAAGCCCTAAGCTGTCGCATTCTTCCCGGCCATAGAGCTGGTCGATAACCTGCACCTCCAGGAAATGATTGCCCGAACCTAATGTTCCTGCCTGCGCCCTGCCTCTTTCATAAGCCCTCTCTGAAACTGCTTCCGGGTCTGCGCCGGGGATCGCCCCATACTCCTCCGTGCACTCCAGGTCCTCCTGGGCGCCGAAACCTTGTTCTACCGCCCATTTAGAGCCCTTAACCAGGATCTGCCTCTCCTCTTTAGAGGTAACCCTTATATCCCCTTTTGAGCCGACGCCGCAAGGCACATCGGAGAATAAAGCAAAAACGAGCTCTTTTAGTTTTGGCTTGATATCATCATATTGAAAATTAGTTTTTACGAGGCGCACCCCGCAATTAGAAACGACGAAATTGTTAGCGATAAAGTTATGGTGAGGGTGCTCGACTGTAAAATCATAGACATAATCGTCAAATTTAACCTCTTCAATAGTCTCAACCCTATCCCAAACCATATCGCAGCTACCTAAACCTCCTGTGGCTTCTTCTTTGAATTTTTTATAGTTAGGAAAATTATTCGGTATTCTTGGCTCGACTATATTGTTTTCTCTCTGCGCCACTGATTGAATGTAGCGCTTACCTACAAATTCTCCGCCAACCTGTTGGAATACTTCATTATGAGTTAACCCGCTTGCTTTCAACGCTAATATCTCCCTGATTTTACTTGACCTCTTTTGGATAACTTTTTGCTTAAAAGATAAATAATGTACTGCCAAATTAGCCAACTGGCATCTTCTGCGATTATAAATAAACCCTATTTTGCTCCAAAGATTAATTAAGGATTCTGGTTTACAAGAAAATACTATCTCTAAATGCCAGCTTGGTTCCTTACCTGATATGTAATATTTCTTTCTCGTCAACAAATCTGTGGCTTGAACTCCGAATTCCTTAGCTAAATCAATAATTTCTTGAAGAAAATTTAATCCATTTCTTAAATATTTCTCCCTTTTGTTCATGGAAAATACAGGGGCATAAAAATTAGCCTTCTTGGATAATTTAGGCCTCGGTGTCGTAAGTTCCGCGCCAAAAAGGCCGGCTAGAAATAACCGCTTCTGCCATAAAGGAGCTGACTTAAGCCACCTGGGCATACTGTATTGCTGCGCTACTTTTCTCCCCACAGGAACTCCCAAGGCCGATAATAAAACCAATAAACTTGAAGCATTTACGCAAAGCCGATAATTTCTAAAATATTTTATTTTGCCTTTATAAACCAATTTGGTTTTACTTATATAAACCCTGGATGAGTTATAGCCTAAAATGGCCAAATCACGTTTTATTTCTTCTAAATCTTTTTTGTTCTTGGAATAGAAACCAATAATTCCATCCCTTCTTTTTCCAATAAAATTCATTGTACCATCACCAAATAACATACCCATAATCTTAATTAAATACGGCAACTTAGGATAATTATAACTTAAGGGAATAAGTCCTCTCTCTTTGAGCTTCCTTATTATAATCCTACCGCTTTGGCTTTCCGGACCTTTGCCAAACCGCATTAAAGTATCTTCAATATTCTTAATAGAAATGATTATTTTATCATCAGGTTGTTCAAAAGGTATCCCTTGAAAAGAATTGATAGCCACTTGGCTATCCACGTGCAACCTAAACATCTCCTTCATCCCATCAGGGGTCCAAAAAGGATGATCCCCGGTAGCCACAATTTCTTTACCGGTGAATGTCCTTAATCGATACACTTTATTCCTGGGTTTAGATTTTATAAATAGTTTAGTGAATGTTTTATCTAATGTCCCTTTTATAAGGTCATAACATTGAATATTTCCTTCATCATGTTTAATAGAAGATTTTTTAATCGGAAAGGTATATCCAAATTCATGTAAAATTAAACTTTCCCCACAGAGGCAATTAATATCAAAACCAATCCCTCCTGGAGCAACAACCCCTTCTCCTTCCGGGTCAGTGGCAAAAACAGCACCTATGGGTGGTCCATATCCCCAGTG
>SCRK01000082.1 GCA_004298075.1 bacterium
GCCGAAGAGCTGCACGGATTCAAATTCCTCAACTCCACAGAAAGCCAGGAGATCACCCGGATGTACGAAGACCTGCTTGTCCGGTTTGACCTGAAAAATGAACGCTCCGCTCAACTCCTCTATCCGCTGGTCCAGCGCGGTATTGCCTATCATCACGCCGGGATGCTGCCGACCTTAAAGGAGGTAATTGAACGGCTCTTTACCAGCCGTTTGCTTAAAGTTATTTTCACCACCGAGACCTTTGCCCTGGGGATAAATATGCCCAGCCGCTCGGTTGCCTTTGACGGCCTGCGCAAATTCTACGGCACCTACGTGCGCAATTTAAAGACGCGGGATTTTTACCAGATGGCCGGCCGCGCAGGCAGGCGGGGGATAGATGAAGAGGGTTTTGTTTATTCGCGGGTTAATCCGCAGCGGATAAACTTTGAGGAGGTGCGCAGGATCATCTTCGGCAAGCCCGAAGAAGTAAGAAGCCAGCTTAACACATCATACGCCACTATCCTTAATCTTTACGAAAAGTACCAGGAGGAATTGTTTAAAATTTATCCCCTCTCCCTGCACTATTACCAGTCGCGCAAAAACGAACAAAAACAGGCCTTGAACCTGCTTGAGGCCAAACTCAGGATGCTTAAAGATTCCGGGTATATTTATGGCGGGAAATTGACGGAGAAGGGGAAATTTGCCAAGACCGTTTATGGCTACGAACTGGTGCTGGCGGAATTGTATGAACAGAATATCCTGGAGCAGTTAGATGAATTCGGTTTAGGGGTAGTAGCCAGCGCGGTTGTGTTTGAGCCGCGCAGAAATCAGCGCATGCCGTTGGGTGTCTCCAAATCCAGCCGCGAGATCAAAAGGGCCTGCGAAGAAACCTACGACCGGATCAAGAGCAAAGAACGCCGCTATAAGATCTATCCCTTTAGCAAGCTCCCTTATTTTCATCTCTGCTCAGCTATGGAAGCCTGGCTGCGCGGGACAAACTTTGACAAGACATTGCAGATGACTGATTGCGATGAAGGTGAAGTGGTGCGCTATTTCAGGATGAGCGTGCAGGTCTTAAGAGAAATATCGCAGGCGCCTATCGCCTCCTACCTGCTTAAAGACAAGATCAAAGAAACCATCCGCGTAATTAACCGCGATATCGTTGACGCCGAGAAGCAGCTTCGCGAAGGCTAACTCCCTACTTGGTTTTAAGGTAATCCTTTAAGATTTTTTTGTGGTCAAAGGCAAAATCCAGTTTTTCTATTTCGCTCAATTTAATGACTTTTAATCCCGCGGCGTCATCACCTGCCTTAGGATTGCCTTTGGCTTTAGCGATAAATACCGTGCCGACAGTATGGAACCTGGGGTCGCGCTGCGGATCAGAATAAGTATGGAATTGTTTGATATCAGTTAAATCCAGGTTCGTCTCCTCTTTGGCCTCTCTGACAACCGCATCCTCCAGGCTCTCCCCGTAATCCACAAATCCTCCGGGGAGGGCCCAGCCAAAAGGAGGATTACTGCGCTGGATGATCACGATCCCTTCAGGCAGCTCAATGATCGCGTCCACTGTAACAAAAGGGCCCGCGGATAACTTTGTAGTTACATATTCAAGATACCCCAATACCCCTTTATTAAAAACCGTAAATGCCTCCTGGTCGTGCAGGCAGAAGATTATCTCCTTAAGCGTAGTGCTTTCTTCGCGTAAATGCCTTAAAACCTCCTGCGCCATGATCTTCGCAGAAGCTAAAAGCGGGAAGCCTCCGGTGCCGCAGCCCAATGCCGGAAAGACAATTGAGCTGATCTTTAACTCTTGCGCCAACTTTAGGGAATTTTTGCAGGCATCGCGGATCTTTATTTCATCGGTTTTAAAATCCATAGCCATGGTCGCGGCGTGGATCACATATTTTACAGCAAGCTCTCCCCCGGAGGTCGCAACCGCCTCACCGATCTTTATCGGGCCTTTCTTTACCGCCTCCTCTTCTATGACCCTGCCCCCTTTTTTCCTGATCGCGCCCGCTACACCTCCGCCCATAACCAGCTTATTATTGGCGGCATTGACAATGGCATCCACCCGCAGCTCGGTAATATCCCCCAGTACTACTCTAATTTCAGTACTCTTAATTTTCATAATAGCTCCCATTAGTTTCCCGCTTTGTCTTGTTTCTCGCGGGGACGTTTGTGCGCCCCGGCGTGGCGCACTGCACTCGATGCTCGTCCTCGCTCTGCCATATTCTATTATAGCGGGGCAACCATGCCCGCTCGGCCTGCGCACGCCCCGCTCGAAATCAAGCCAAATCGGTAAACTTATTCTCCTATAATCTTAACCAATACGCGCTTTCTGCGCTGTCCGTCAAATTCCCCGTAAAAGATCTGCTCCCAGGGCCCAAAATCTAACTTTCCTTTCGTAACCGCTGCTACCACTTCCCTGCCCATGATCGTGCGCTTTAAATGGGCATCGGCGTTATCCTCACCGGTCAGGTTATGCTGGTATTTGTCTTTTCCAAAGGGAGCTAACTTCTCAAGCCAGGCGGAAAAATCTTTATGCAGCCCGCTTTCATCGTCATTGATAAATACGCTTGAAGTAATATGCATGGCATTAACTAAACATAAGCCTTCCTTGATCCCGCTTTTACGCAGGGCCTCCTCCACCTGATCCGTAATGTTGATAAACTCCTGTCTATTGGCAGTATTAAAGTAGAGATAATCGGTATAAGTTTTCATTTACAATTTCTCCAATATCAACTTATTATTTTTCTGGTCTATTTTAAAGTTAAATTTGTTCAGGAAAGACATACCCAGTAATCCGTCCCCGATGGCCGCGCCGCTCTCATTTTGAGGTAAAATAGCGGCCTCTACTCTTTTAACCTCAGAACCCTGGACACTAACGCTCTCTAAGATTATTCTTTTTGCTTTTACTTTGCTTCCATCTGCCAACATCACCTCTACCGTATCGCCTCCCCGGGGATCAGCATCTATCCCCAGATTTTTAGCTATATTACCCGATAATAATATGAAAGAGGCGCCGGTATCCAGGATAAGGCTGGCTTTGACTTTCTTATTCAATAACGTTTCCACCATTACATGCCCTCCCTGCTTATCCATGCCTGCTTGTTTGGGCTCATACTCATTTTTTTCCGCCATATCCCTAACACTCGCCTCATCCGCTACCCTCTTCTCCTCCCATTTCTGCCTGATCAGTTTTACGCCTTGGGGAGAAGACCTTTCTATCCGCTGTATTTCATCC
>SCRK01000083.1 GCA_004298075.1 bacterium
ATCTGACTATGCAGGAGGTATCCAATCCTCCTGAATACGCTAAGACAACTTTTTTCATCTTGACTCCTTGAGCAGTTTTATCAAAATCGCTTTTTGTATATGCAGCCTGTTCTCCGCCTGATCAAAGACTACCGAGTTCTTGCTGTCCATGACTTCGTCGGTGATCTCTTCACCCCTATGCGCGGGCAGGCAGTGCATCACCAAAACATCCGGTGAGGCATTAGCTAAAAGTTTGGTGCTGATCTGAAAATCCTTAAAGATGGACTTCCTTTTGTTGATCTCATCCTCCTGGCCCATACTCGCCCAGACATCCGTGTAAACTACCTGTGCCCCGCTAACGGCGCAAACCGGGTCCTCGGTGATCATTATCTTACTGCCTGTGCTACCGGCAATCTCTAATGATGATTTGACCACCTCTTCGCTAGGGCTGTATCCTTTAGGGCTGGCCACATTAATATTCATTCCGGTCTTGGCCGCGCTAAAAAGCAGGGAATTACAAACATTGTTGCCGTCGCCGACATAGGCCAGGGTGACATCTTTTAGTTTCTTCAGCTTTTCCTTGACCGTAAATATATCGGCTAACGCCTGGCAGGGATGCGAGAAATCAGATAATCCGTTTATAACCGGAACACTCGCAGCAGCTGCCATATCCAGGCAATTCTTGTGCTCAAATGTCCTGATGACTATGCCGTCAACATATCTGGACAGGGTCCTGGCCACATCTTTTATGGACTCTCTTACTCCCAGATTTATCTCCTGCGGGGCCAGGCATAATGAATTCCCGCCCAGTTGGTACATACCCACCTCAAAAGAAACCCGCGTCCTGTTGGACGGCTTCTGGAAAATAAGGGCCAGGGTTTTGCCGGATAATACCTTGGCAAATTTGGCCTTATTTCTTTTTAACTTGGCAGTCAGGTCAAGCAAATCACCGATTTCTTTTGAAGACAAATCCTTTATCGAGATCAGGTCTTTTTTCATCCCAATGCCTCACCTAAGATTGTTACCGCTTTATCTATCTCTTTTTTGGTTATGTTCAATGCCGGCATCAGCCGTAAAACTTTATCGTGAGTGCAATTGATCAACAAACCCTTATCCATACACTTCCGCACGATCTCTTTGCCTTCTATATCAAGCTCAACTCCAAGCATTAAACCCATCCCCCTTACCTCTTTGATCACAGGATGGCT
Source organism: bacterium (assembly GCA_004298075.1). Classification (GTDB taxonomy): domain Bacteria; phylum Omnitrophota; class Gorgyraeia; order Gygaellales; family Profunditerraquicolaceae; genus UBA6249. The sequence goes on from SCRK01000083.1 coordinate 1,188, forward strand.
ATTTTTCAAATTATTTAACTTTCCTAAAAGATATTCCCCCATATTCCGGCAATTCGCCAACAGCTTTTCTTTCTGGACCGCATTCAAAACCCCCAAAGCTGCCTTGCAGATCACCGGGCCTCCCCCGAAAGTAGAGGCATGCATACCGGCAGTCAATATATCACCCAGTTCTTTTCTGGCAATCATGGCTCCGATGGGCAAACCTCCGCCTAAGGCCTTGGCTAAAGTCATCACATCGGGGGTTATGCCGTAATTCTGATAGCAGAACATTTTTCCCGTCCGGCCCACTCCGGTTTGCACCTCATCAACGATTAAAAGTATTTTCTTCTCATCGCATAATTTTCTTAAAGTAAGGACAAAATCTCTTGCCCCCACATTTACCCCGCCCTCACCCTGGACAAGTTCAAGCATGATCCCGGCTGTATTATCGGTAACGGCTGCTTTAACAGCCTCAATATCATTGAACTTAACCTGCTTAAAACCTTCGGGCATAGGCTCAAAACCCGCCTGGTATTTTTTTTGCCCCGTAGCTGCCAGGGTAGCCAGGGTCCTGCCGTGAAAAGCGTTCTCAAAAGTGATTATCTCAAATCTTCCGGTGGAAGCGCCGAACTTCCTGGCCAATTTGATCGCCCCCTCATTTGCTTCTGCCCCGGAGTTACAGAAAAACACCTTTCCCGGAAAAGCCCAATAGATCAATTCTTTGGCTAATTTAGCCTGAAAAGGATGATAATAATTGTTCGGAACAAAGATCAACTTACTGATCTGGTCCCGCACACCCTGCATCACCTTGGGATGGCAGTGCCCCAGGTTCCCTACCCCCCAGCCGGGAAAAAAATCCAGGTAGGCTTTACCTTTAATATCCCAGAGCCGCGAGCCCTTTCCTTTAACAAAGATCAGAGGCACTTTGTTGTAGGTAGGCATTATATTATCTTTATAGACCTGAAAAATTTCGCTTGCCTTCATTTATTTTACGATCTCCGTGCCGATACCCTGGTCGGTAAATATCTCCAGCAGTAAACCGTGAGGAGTGCGCGCGTCAATGATATGTGTTTTTTTCACTCCCCCTTTTAACGCATCTACGCAGGCCTGAACCTTGGGGATCATCCCCTGCTGGATTATCTTATTCTCGATCAGGCCGGATATCTCCTTGACCGTCAATGTAGAAATGAAAGAATTCGGATCTTCGGGATTGCGCATGATCCCTTTCACATTGGTCAGAAGGACAAACTTCTCTGCCGGCATGCTGGCGGCGATTGCGGCGGCAGCCTCATCGGCGTTGACATTGTAGGTATTCTTGTCTTTGCCCTTACCCATCGGCAGAACAACAGCCACCTTATCCTTCTTAAGCTCTTCTTCCAAAAGTCCGGTGTTTATGCTTTTGATCTGGCCGACCAGGCCGATATCCACTTTAGTTTTCTTTTTTTCCACGCTGATCAAATCGTCTTCCTTGCCGTTTAAGCCTACGGCCTTCGCACCCAGGTGGTTTATCTCTTTTACGATCAGGTCATTTAATACCTGGAGCTCCTCCTCTACTACCCGCAAGGTCTCCTCGTCCGTAACCCGCATCCCTTCCACAAATTCCGTCTTCTTTCCCGATGCCCGCATGCGGTCGCTGATGTTCGGCCCGCCGCCGTGCACCAGTATCGTCCGCAAACCCATAAAATTCAGGAAAACAATATCCTCCAGCACCCCGTTCCTGATCTTTTCATCCCCCAGGATGCTTCCGCCGTATTTAATGACAATCACTTTTTTGTGGAACTTCTTTATATACGGTAACGCCTCGATCAGAACATCCGCTTTTCTTATGGCCTCTTTCATTATTCTCCTTACTAATTATATTCAGCGTTGATCTTTACATATTCCGGGGTAAGGTCCGAAGTAAAAACCACGGTTTTAGCCTTTCCCCGGGAAAGATCAACCTTAAGCTTTACCTGTTTTCCTTTTAAGGAACCCAGCTTTATTTTTAATTGCCCTTCTTTGATCTTGATGCCGCTTGCTCCCACCGCCTGCGCGACCCTACCGAAGTTCGGATTCTCTCCGAAAACAGCGGTCTTAAAAAGCACGGAATTAGCAATGCTCAAGGCGGCCACCTTCGCCTCACCCTGATCTTTTGCCCCGGAAACATCGATCTGGATAAATTTAGATGCTCCTTCGGCGTCCTTGACTACCATCTTGGCTAATTCTAAACAGGCCTCTCCCAAAGCTCCGGAAAAATCCCGTAAGTTTTTGCCACCGGCGATCTGCTTGTTCCCGGCAGCACCGTTGGCTAATACCGCAACCGTATCATTGGTGCTCATACAGCCATCAACAGTTATCCGGTTAAAAGAATTTTCCACCGCGCAAGTAAGCGCTTTATTTAACGCGGCTTTGGAAATATCGGCATCGGTCATAATAAAACAGAGCAGGGTCGCCATATTCGGGGCGATCATCCCGGCACCTTTGGCAATAGCGCAAATATTTACGGCCTTTGAGCCGATCTTCAAGCTCACAGTCACCTCTTTGCTGCAGGTATCCGTGGTCATGATAGCTCTGGCGAATTTATGGACACCCGCGGCGGATAAGCCGCTGACCAGGCCGGGAATAGCCTGCTTGATCTTAATAACCTCAAGCCTTTTTCCGATGATCCCGGTAGAATTAAGCAGGACGCTGTTTTTTGTGATCCCTAATTCCCGGGCTGCAAAACCCGCGCAGGCTAAAGCATCCTGTATGCCCGCTTTACCGGTAAAACAGTTGGCATTGCCGCTGTTAACCAATACCGCCTGGAATCTTTTAGCGGATCTAAGCTGCTTTTTACAGACTATGAGCGGAGCGGCGACAATACTGTTGGAGGTGAACTTCGCGCAGGCAATGGCAGGGAGCTCTGAATAGATCAGGGCCAAATCCAGGTTGCCGGACTTCTTTAACCCGCAAGCTACCCCGTTTGCCTTAAACCCCGCGGGTAAAACCGCTTTCAGGAGCTTTTTCATAGTAATCCGGCGGTCTCCGGCAATTTATACATTATATTCATATTCTGCACCGCTTGAGCAGATGCCCCTTTTAACAGATTATCTATCGCCGATATCACGATGATCGTTTTACCGAAATCTTTAACCCCGATATCGCAGAAATTAGTCTCCGCCACATCCTTTATCCTCGGGAATACCCCTTCCGGTTTGATCCGGATAAACGGCTCATTTTTGTAGAACCGCTTAAATAATTCAGTGATATTCTTATATCCAGGCTTGGCGCCGGCTGCCTTCTTAAGGTAGATAGTCGAGAGTATCCCCCTCTCGATCGGCAAAAGATGCGGAACGAAGGTCACGCTTACTTTCTTTCCCGCTATTTTTGAAAGGACCTGATCCATCTCCGGGGCGTGCTGATGGCTGTTGACTTTATACGCCCTGAAATCACCCTCGATCTCCGAAAACAAATATTCCTTTTCCAGCTTCTTGCCTGCCCCGCTTACCCCGGATTTAGCGTCAATGATGATAAAATCCGGATCAACCAGATCTACCGCTAATAGCGGAGCTAAGGCCAGGATAGCCGACGTCGGATAACAGCCGGGATTAGCCAATAACCTGGCAGACTTGATCTTTGCCCGGTTAAGTTCAGGCAGCCCGTAAACCGCCTCCTTTAAATTAACGGTATCCTTATGAACAGCCTTATAATATTTTTCAAAAACCTTCGGGTTCCTGAGCCGGTAATCCGCGCTTAGATCAATGACCTTCTTGCCTAAACTTAAAAGTCTGGGCGCGAATTTCATGGATACGGTGTGCGGCAAGGCCAGAAAAATCAGGTCGCAATCTTTTCGGATCTTTTGCCAATCCGGTTTTGCGCAAACCAGGTCCAACCGGTGCTTGAATCTAGGGAATACTTCAGAGATGACCTGCACAGTCTTTCCGGTATTGAAAAGATGGGTGATCCTGACGTTAGGGTGATTGAGCAGCAACTCAATAAGCACCCCTCCTGTATGCCCGGTTGCCCCGATTATTCCTACATTGATGACCATTTTAATCTCCTTATTATTGACTCATAATAGAATAAATTTAATCCTGCGTCAAGGATTTTTCTCGTCGGGAATAAAAAAACCCCGCTTTTCCAGCGGGGCTTTTTTATTTTCTATACCTACATTCTACATACTATCTGCTACATACTGTTTTCCTACCTCTTTGTCCACTGGAAGCGCTTACGCGCGCCTTTCTGGCCGTACTTCTTACGCTCCTTCATGCGCGGATCGCGGGTCAAATAACCATTCTTACGGAATGTCTCTTTGAAGCCGGCATCCGCCAAAAGAAGAGCCCTGGCAATACCTAAACGCAAAGCGCCGGCCTGGCCGGTCAAACCGCCGCCGGATAACCTGGCCGCGATGTTGAATTTATTAGCACTTTCCGTAAGGGCCAAAGGCTGCTTAACGATGATCCGATCGGTCTCGCGCAAGAAATACTTTTCAAAAGGCCGGTTGTTGATCACGATCTGGCCGGTGCCGGGTTCCATACGCACCCTGGCAGTGGATTCTTTGCGCCTTCCCAATGCTATATATTTAGTTGAATCGTTCATTTAAATTTAAACCTCCAAAACAAGCGGTTTTACTCCGGTCAGATCATGCTTATCATCGGCATAAACCTTCAGTTTCTTGATCAAGTCCCTGCCTAACGGTCCGGAGGGAAGCATCCTCTCTACCGCTAAATGTATGACTGTAGCCGGCCTCCTGGCCAAAAGCGCCTCTAACGTAACCTCTCTTTGGCCGCCGGGATAACCGGAGTAACGGCGATAGACCTTCTGCTTGAGTTTACGCCCCGTAACCTTGATATGCCGGGCATTGATCACGATCACCCCATCCCCGGTATCCAGATGAGGGGTAAAAATAGGCTTATGCTTTCCCCTTAAGACAGTAGCGATCCTGGTGGCCAGGCGGCCGAGAATCTTGCCCTTGGCATCAGCGATATACCACTGCCTTTTGATATCCCCGGATTTAGCTGTATAGGTCTTTTTCATAGAGAAATAATTATATCAGAATTACGCGTAAAGTCAAATAATTTCTAACTTTTTTTCCAAAAGAACACCACGGCTAAGATGAACAAAATAATCATGATATCCCGGAAGCTAAATGCCGCTTTTCTTATTTTAAGGCTATACGCGGTCAGAGGGTTCCTGAATACCAAGAAATGCTCGCTCTCCCCTACTTTAGCCAGCTTATATTTAAGTCTTATGCCGTTGAT
>SCRK01000084.1 GCA_004298075.1 bacterium
TCCATTTATGCTGCCTTCCAATTGATGCAAATACTTAGAGGACACGCTTACTCCTTTAAATATCCTCCCAAGCCTATTTTTGTTTATTGCCGGCAAACATCCGGTTACGACCAACCTGCTGTTTTTTTGCATATTGCTTTTGATTACTTTAATCATCATTATTGACTGGTCTTCTTTTGCTTTTACATAAGCACAAGTATGAACAATTACCAAGTCGGCATTTTCTATTCTCCTTACAAGTTTCCAGCCATTCTCTTTGAGCCAGCTGCGTATCAGATCAAAATCAGCCCTCGAGGAATAACAGGTGCTTGTTATGACTACGACCGCTTTCTTCATATTTATCTTGTTCCCAAATATTTATGAACTTTCAAGGATGATCCTGCTTTTTTTAAGGCAATCTTCCCTCTCAGGGCCCTGACGTTTTGATACAAATCAAACACCTTATCAAACAATTTTCTCTCTTTAGCGGCCAAACCTGCCGAGAAATAACTGCGGAGTTGCTTAAAACTAAAACAAGGGTTTATCTCGCTGAGGTTGAGGAGATAGCCGATAACTTTTCCTGTGTTCCCTGTTGCCTGATAGCAGAGAACAAGGTTCGCTATAGCGAAAGAGCGTATTTCTACCCTTTCTACTGGTTCTAAATGCGTCATTCTATTTATAGCTTTTCCCGCATTCAAGAAGCTGCGGATCGCTTCGCTATATCGCAATTGCTGCCGGAGGTAAATACCTCGATAAAACGAATAGATAGCTTGATTGGCCTTATCATTTTGGCCGGCTTTATTGATATATTTTCTTGTAGCCGCATTATCTTTGACTACCAGGCTTTCCAGAACAAGCCCCATCCAGATATTTCGATATTCTATCCTGGGGAAGGAAAATTTGCATTGTGGGATATACACATACACGCAAGGAATATTCAAAATCTTGTCTGTTGCGATAACAAAAAAAGCCCTCATCTCCTGTTTACGCAGCAATACTTTGATACGCTCAATCTCCAGGCGTATATTTGAGTCGGCTATATTGGGGATATCTTGCATAGATATGCTTTTATTGCGCAGAAAATGATACCCGGATAGTGAGATCTTCCGAGTTGCTTCTGCATTGCCTTGAACTTGTGAATTTTCCGTAAGTGCCCTTGTCAAGGCCTCATCCCTATCAGTAGCTACGCCTACGGTAATAGTGCAAGTATCCCTAGTCGTTTTTCTTATCACACCTATTACCGGCATCCCAAATCCGAGTGAAAAATCCTTGATATATATTTTTTGGCCAAGAACCTCGGCTTTGTTTATCAAATATCTTGCCGCGGGAAGGTTAACGGTGGTTTTATCAATAAAGGGAGTCTTTATCTTGCGCTCTTCTATCAGCGCTATAAAATGCCTTTCTATAACCTCGCAAATTCCATGCAGCAGAGCCTCTTCAAAAGAGTTACCCGATGCCATGCCATTACTGCCCTCCAGGAGGTATCTAATTAAATTCATAGGAATATAAACTTCCTCTTCTTCAAGAGTGTAACCTCTATACCAGGATATTTTGGCAGTTTCTAATTCTTTTTTTGCCTTCCTCTCCGTTAAACGCGGATATTTCAAAATGTCTTCAAGGCGGAATGGGTTACCTTTTAATTCTAAATTCTTGAAAGATGATACAAGGCTTATGCCATTTTTTAAATATTTACCGCAAGAATATCTTTCAACCAGCTCCATCAGGCCGCTTGCCAGGGCCTGTGTTCTGGAATGCCCTTTTCCATTTTGCCCCATAGATCTGGCAAACGCCTGATAATCGTCCGTACCAACAACCCTGATCTGAGGAATATCCAATTGTGTTCGCAGCTCAATATAGTAGGCTAAAATTGAAGGAGCCAAATTATTCAGCTTCTTTAAAACTCTCCGGCAAGTTACTTCTGGAGGCACAACCTTGCTGATCGCTTTATCGTTATAATCCTTAAAACAGTCCTTGATTATCATCCTCTACGCTTGCCTCGGTATATTTTATTGCAGATAACCCAAAGAATGTAAAATTCTGCGGACTTCCATCATCTCGCTGTTGTCTTCCCCTCGCTTAAGAGAGGCACGGGAAAACTCGCTTTTATGCTTCCCTAATTCATAAGTAAGTCTTTTAGCGATCCCCGCGTTTTTCGCATACACGTTATGTAACTCTCCCGGGTCTTCTTTTAAATTATAGAGCTCATATTGTGCGGGTTTATCATCATACGATATGAGCTTCCAGTCTGCGGAACGGACCGCATTAATTAGGCCTGTCTTGCTAAAAGAAAATATGGTTTTGCCTGAGGTTTCTTTATTTTCAATAAGGGCTAATAGGCTTTCCCCGTCTGTGCCCCGGGGACTCTCGAATTGCAGATATTCCATAATGGTGGGCATTATATCAATCGACCTGACTTGCATCAGCAGCCTCTTGCCCCGAAATTCCCCTTTAGCAAATTTGATAATCAAAGGGACTCTTAAGAGCTCATCATACAGCGTATTTCCGTGCTCAAAATATAGATTATGTTCGCCAAAAGCCTCGCCATGATCAGCGCTAATAATGACGATGGTGTCTTCATAAATACCGCGTTGTTTTAAAAAACTCACCAGCTCTCCTACCCAATAGTCAACGTATTTTAATGCCCCGTCGTAGTGGGAGATGTAATAATCTGTTTCCCTGATATTGTTTAAATTGACTTTGGGCATGATCCCGCCCCAGCCCCCGGGGTTATCCACCAACGGGGCCTTTTTCCTGCCATCATAAAACTTATCATGAACAAACAGGCTATTGTAAGGAGCAGGCGGCCTATATGGCGTGTGCACGCCGCGATAGTGTATCCAAAGGAAGAAGCTGCGCTTTAGGTCTTTTGCTATCCAGTTTGTTACTTGCCGGGTTAAAAGCGGATAATCGGACTTTCCGTCGCTGTTACGATAGATCAACCTAAGGTCCGCTCCTTTCTTTGTCCATTCAGGGACCATTATAGTCGCCCGATCCGGGAGAAATACGGCAGTCCTGTAATTCTTTCCCTTGAGCACCTCAGTAAAACAAGGAGATCTGAATTCTTTTTTTATATCCTCCGCTTGATCAACAATTCCAAGCCTAGTAGGATATACCGAAGTAAACAAAGAGGGCAAAGACACGCAAGTAACCGAGGCCTGCGAGATAGATTGCATAAAAATAACCCCCTCTTTTGCTAATGAGTCAATGTTGGGAGAGGTAGCTCTTTTATAGCCATAGCAACCTAGATGGTCCGGCCTTAATGCATCAATAGTGATAAGAATAACATTCGGCTTAGATATGCTTCTGGGATGAACAGCCGAAATAATATTAAAACAAGCTATAATGAATATTATAATGGAAGAAATAATGAATACGCTTTTGCGACGCCAAAATTTATTATTCAAGCAGCCACTTCTTCTTGAGTTCCGCGTTGATCTTCTGCATTTTAGAATAAGAGACCTTATTATCCTCATCTTCCTCTCTACCGGTATCTGCCCGGAGCTTGCTTTTTTTGCCTCGGATAAATTCTTCCACTCCACAGGTTTGCGCTCGCAAAAGCCTGGCCCCCATCTGCACCTGCCGGTCATCGGAGACCACTATGATATTCCCCGGCTGGGAGGATTCCTCAACCAATTCTTTTATCTTTTCATCAGCCTCTATCCCGCGTGAGAATAGGCAGAGCATGCCGGGTTCTTCAGGTATCTGCAAGCCCGCTTTAGGATATCCGTCAAAAACAATGATGACCTTGTTCTTTTGGCTGCCGGATAATTTATTTATCTTGATAAATTCTACCAGGGAGGCCTGCACACTGGAAAAACCTCTTGAAGGCGGGTTAAACTGCGGGTGGTTTATTAGATTGTAGGCGTCGATGATGTACTGTAAGGACATAAATCAGACCTCCGATAGCCCCATAGATTACTATGAAAGAAAAGGATAAAAGCGACATGGCCACGGCCAGCTGTTTGATTACCCCAGCTTTGGCAAAATAAACCACAAACAAGCTCTCTCTCAAACCCAGGCCTCCTATGGCTACAGGCAGTAATGTGATCGCCCCGATTATCGGCATGAAAATAAGAAAATAAATAAAATTTATTTTTACCCCCAGGGATAGGGCGATAAAGTAAATGGTTACGGGGGTGATAAGCTGGACAAGAAAAGATAAAAACAGGTTATAAACGATTATTTTCCTGCGGTGCCGGAAGACATGTATCTCCCGGTGCATATCCTTGATCATCTCCTTTATTTTCTCGGCTCCCGGTGTAGTCAGAAACCTGGTTATCCTTGAGTAGATGAAGCTGTTGAACAAAACCAGCAGGATGATAACTAATAACCCGATAATGACAGCGACCGATGAAAGAACCACCTTATCGCGCACCAGGCCCCTTCCTAATAAAATGGCAGGCAGCACCACAAACACAAGGCTGATATATCCGCTTAACCTGTCCAGAAAAACCGTAGCAATGACCTCTTTTGCTTTCCTGGTATGCTCCGCAAGGTCCGCTGTCCGGACGACATCACCGCCTATGGTTGAAGGAAGGAAAATGCTAAAAAAAACGCCTCCCGAGAATGAACTTATCAATCTTTTCATAGATATCTGGATACCCGCGGCCGATACCAACATGCGCCAACGCAGGAAACCAAGAAAATAGCCAAGGAAAAATACCGCAAAACCCGCTCCCAGGAAGATTTTATTAACACTCCTTATATCATTAAGCAGGCCGCGGATATCTATCTTGTTGAACTTGAACAAAAAAACCAGCAATATAACGCTTATGCTGACCCTCAACAACACGGATAATATCCTCTTAAAATTACCCACCTTTGCTTAGATCTCCATTCCCGTTAATTTACGATACGCCTCTAAATATTTCTCCGTAGTTTTACGGATGATCTCTACCGGCAGATCCGGAGCAGGCGGCTTTTTATCCCAGATCAGGGTCTCCAGGTAATCACGCACGAACTGCTTATCAAAACTCATCTGCGCCTCCCCGGGCCGGTAATCTTTAGCCGCCCAGAAGCGGGATGAATCGGGAGTAAGCACCTCATCAATAATGATCATCCGGCCGTTATGGATGCCGAACTCGAATTTAGTATCGGCGATAATGATCCCTTTTTGCAAAGCATAGCTGCTTGTGCGCCTGTAAACCTCAATGCTTATTTTTTTCAAGTCTTCCGCTATACCGGGACCTACTAACTGCGCGATATATTCCTGGCTTACGTTCTGGTCATGCCCCACATCCGCTTTGGTTGAAGGAGTAAATATAACTTCGGGAAGCTTATCTGATTGGCGCAAACCTTTAGGTAGATCGATCCCGCAGATCGATTGTTTTTCCCTGTATTCATTCCACCCCGAACCGGATAAATATCCCCTGACCACGCATTCAACCGGCAGAGGTTTGGTTTTTAACACCAGCATTGACCGGCCGGATAGATCCGCTTTGTATTTTTTTAGCTCATCCGGGTATTTATCTACATCCGCTGTGATCAGGTGGTGCGGGATCATATCCTTAATGAAATCAAACCAGAATTCGGATATACCCGTCAATACCCGGCCTTTGTATGGTATGCCGCAAGGAAGAACAACATCAAAACAGGAAATGCGGTCAGTAGAGACTATCAGGAGTTTATCTCCAAGATCATACACATCCCTGACCTTACCCCGGCGAAAGAGCTTAAGATCCTTAAAATCGGTCTTTAACAGAACGCTATTCCCCATATTTCTTTAATCTTCCTACCAGCGCGTTATATTCATCCCACAGCTCTTTGGGCAGATTATTTTTAAAATCTCCGAAGAATTTATTTATTCCCTTTAACTCCGCCAGCCACACTTCTTTATCAACCTTAAGCAGTTTTTCCAACGCTCCGGGAGCAAGATTAAGCCCGGTCATATCGATATCAAAAGGATAAGGAAGATAACCTATCGGGGTCTGCATGGCATTAACTTTATTATTGCAGCGGTCAAGTATCCATTCCAATACCCTTAAATTCTCGCAGAAACCCGGCCAGAGGAACTTGCCCTGTTCATCGGTCCTGAACCAGTTAACATGGAATATTTTGGGCGGCTTGGCCATAAGCTTTCCCATGCTCAACCAATGCCTGAAATAATCCGCCATATTGTAGCCGCAGAAAGGAAGCATGGCCATAGGATCCCTGCGCACCTGCCCTAACTTACCGACCTGGGCAGCGGTCAGCTCCGAACCCATGGTCGCGCCCACAAACACGCCGTGCTGCCAGTTAAAAGATTCATATACAAGCGGAGCAACATGCTGTCGCCTTCCTCCAAAAATAATCGCGGAGATCGGTACACCGTGGTGCTGCTCCAGCCTGAAGGAGGCGGAAGGACAGTTCATGATCGGAGCGGTAAAACGGGCGTTTGCGTGCGCGCCCTTGATTATCTTGCCCTCGGCGTCCCTGGTATTTGGTTTCCAGGGGTTACCCTTCCAATCAATACCCTGAGCAGGCACCTCTCCGTCAGCACCCTCCCACCACACCGTATTATCCGGCTTCAAAAGCACGTTCGTATAGATAGTGTCCTTTTTGATCGTCTCTACCATGTTCGGGTTGGCATGAGAGTTTGTGCCCGGGGCAACCCCGAAGAACCCGGTTTCCGGGTTGATCGCCCAAAGCGAGCCGTCGGAATCCACGCGCATCCAGGCAATATCATCGCCTAGCGTCCAAATCCGGTATCCCTTTTTCTTAAGCCCTTCCGG
>SCRK01000085.1 GCA_004298075.1 bacterium
TCTCATTCTCATTTCTAAGAAGGGTCATATCTTCTTTAAGGGATGAGGATGAAACTGTGGCGTATTTCAGATAAAAAACCTTGGTGACCGTATCCGGGTTCATCGCCCCCCAGTCCTTGACCACGAATATATTGGAGCTGGAATCCAGCTTATAGGAAAGATTATTCGCGTCGAAGATCTCGCCCATTACCTGACTTAAAGGTACCTTATCGAAATAAAGGGTGACCTTTCTGTCCTTTACCGCTTCGGAGGCGATAAAGTTCATCCCCGATTGTATGGAAAGGGCCTTGAGGATATCCTTAAGGCTGGCATCCTTAAAATCCATGGAGATGGGCGGATCCTGCCCGGTAAGAACCGGCGGAGTTTCGGCATTTAAACGGGGGATAAATAAAGCAAAGATCAACAAAAAAATAAATCCGGAAGTCAAAAGTGTTCTTTTCATCAGGTCCTCCTTATTCCCCTTTCTTGAAAGCAGGGGTTTTCATGGAAACGGTTGAATTATCCGCTCCTCCACTGGAGCTTAAAGTAATCCCATTTTTGTCTATACTCAATAATTTAACGCCGCCTATCGTATCTCCGACGGTCAAAACCTTATCATTGATGATTGCCTGAGGAAACCTGCCCCCCCAGATTATTCCCTGTACCTTCAAATCGCCAACGCTAGAACCCACTTGTATTAAATCCATCCTTTGCCCTCCTCCAGCCGCTTTTTCTTCCTGCACCATCTTAAGCGGAAGGAAAGGATCGCGCAAGTTTCCGGACTTATATTCTATTACTGGGCGGTTGATCCCCTCATCCATAGCTTTTTCCTGAACTTTGCTCTCCCTCTTAATATCATCCTGGGCCGATGCAATATGGATGGGATTCGTTCCCCAGGATAAAATTAAAATAAATAATAAATACCTATATAATGCGCGGCTCTTCATTTATAAGTAAAATATGTTGCTGATCTTTAAACTAACATCCAGACCCATATTGCCGCCGCTATCTCCAAAAGAACCGGTCTTAGATGGAGCCATAGTCACTTCATCCACAAAGTATACATCCTTATAGTGCTCGACCTTGCTGATAAAACCAGCAAAAGAATGGTAATTAGGAGCTTTGGCCGTAATTGCAAAGGAAAACTTGGCGTAATCCTCGTAAACTTCCTCATTAAGCGGTTTTATGGAAAAGATCTCAATAGAGCTGCTTTTGGCGATATCTGAAATTGTGTTCATGAAAGAGCTTAGGTCCTGCTTGACGAGGCTTTTTTTATATCCTCCCATTACGTTCTCAAGGGATGCTATATTCTCAATAACCTTATTTTTTTTAAGCTCCTTATCTTTCTGCTCAAGCAAACGGTTTTGCTGATTATTACCGTAACTATAAATCCGCAAGGCTATATATAATAAAAGGAATATTATCGCCAGGTTAAAAACCTTGTTTTTATTCTTGATAATCAGGTCTAACTTGACCATTTCTAGTTTGATCATTCTTTTTCTTCTCCGGAATGCTCTTGCAAGCTATATTGAACACTGCCACGCTATTGTGATCTACAAGCTTCTGGTCAATGGAGGTTATAGTCATTTCATTAAAATATTTGGAAAATACGGGGTCCTTCTTGAGGTTGCCAAGAAAAACATTTACCGTGTTAAACTCTCTATCCGCATCCCCCCCAAGGTCAACATATCCGTCAATACTAAGCTCAAGGGCTCCTTCCCTATACTTCAGGCTGAGCGAGCTCAACCATACCCCATTCGGTAACACCCTGGGAATGGCATCAAGAGGGTATGTAGCGTACATATGCTCATTTATTAACCTATTTGATGCCGCTATCTTCTTGCTATATTTCATAGCTAAATCAGAGAGAGTTTCATAGTTTTTAGCGGCAAGGGCAGGGCTTGCCTTGAGGCCCTGCTCTTTAATAGCAGCCAGCTCCTGGCGCAGGGGCTGTATACGCATTAATCCAAATGTAAATACGGCAGCGCATACAACTAGGCCCAAAAATACGAATTTTAAATCTAACTTGAATCCCTCCAGCAAGGTAAAGGGCTTAAATCCGGGAGCGGCAGCCCTGGTTGCTTTAAGTTTTGCCGCAAGCAGGTTTATTTTAATCTCGATGGGGGAGGATTTAGATTGGGAGGCAGCAAAGCTTTTGGCAAGCACAGAGGAATAAGTGCTGTTCTTACCCAGGACTTTTTGAGTATCAACAAAAGTAGCCGGTATGCTGGACTCCGAAAAAAATGACCCCAGTTCCCGGCGGCTCTTGGCGTCGGAAACCACAAAAATATTTTTTATATCCTTATCTATGAACTTGCGGCTGTAATAGTCCAGGGAAACCCGGATCTCATTTTTCAATTTTTCCAGCTTTTGCGTAAAGTCATCCTCGATGGACTGCTCAAACCCCGGCAGGCTTTCGGCAAGGACGATCTCGCGGCTGAACAAAGGAAACCCGTTTTCAAAAACCATAAAATTTGCCTCATCCTCGGAATTTAGGTCAAAACAGAAGCTTGCCACTACCCCCGCATCGCTGGAACCCGCCAGCTTCAAGAAACGCAGAATACTGAAAGCCGAATACTCAAGGGAGTCAACCTTAAGGTTCAGTTGTTTTGAGATGGAAAGGTAGCTCTCGAGGATCCCCTTTTTCATCCCTACAAAAAGAACAAGGCTTGTTTTATTTTTCTTATTAAAAGAGGCCTGAAAATCATAATCCAGCTCTTCGATCTTAAAAGGTATATATTTCTTAGCCTCAAAATTTATCGCCCCCTTCAACTCGCTTAGCGGAAGCATCGGGATTTCAAAGGTGCGGATAACCATGTCCTGGCCGGAGATGCAAAATGTGGCCTCATTAGCCTTAACACGGTAAGTGCGGAGGGCATCCTTGATCAGTGCGATCAATTTTACATCTACGGGTACCTTCTCCTCCAGCTCAGTCATTGCCAGGCTGGGATGCGGCAAACGGACACTATTCAATATCTTTCTGCCGCTGGTCTCCACGAGGCTGATATCCTTAACCCCAAAATATATACCTAAAGAACTCATGGGTTCTCCCCTGTAACCGGCGGGGCCTCAGGAGCTGAAGAACGCTTCTTAGACCTTAGCCAATTTTCTATATCCCTGCGGTCAAACCTCCAGACCCCACCAACCTTGATCCCGGAGATCTTCCCCTGGTTAAGCCAGTTGTATAAGGTCTGCTTTTTTAATTTCAGATAATCAGCCAGTTCATCAATGTCTATCAATCTCGACATATCTTTTCCTCTATTATAAACAACTATGGTTATAATTAAAACATGATATACTTATTTTGTCAAGTGTTTTCTTTCTTAATCTTACTCAGACTTACTTAAGGTAAGTATATCGACGCAAAAAAATATAAGCCTGAGTATTAAGGATTATAATAAACTTACTTAGATTATAATGGATTATTAAAAAGTTTCAGTAAGTGCGTAGGTAAAGCTGGTTTTTATCTGCACTTTGGTAGTTTGGTTTACTCCTGAATTTGGCGGATAAATACCTATCTGCACATTGTAGGGTAGGATGGTTGTATCGTTAATAGTTGCTAAACATGTTATCGCCGCGTCTACCTTACCGTTAATACAATAGTAATTCACTCCTGTGGGGGAGGCAGGCAGCGTCCAAGTTCCTCTTCTCAGCCTATCAAAAGCCAGGTTCATCCCTGCTTTGCACGCGTAGTATGCTCTTATCCGGCTTATCTGATGATGGGTTAAACGTGAGTTGCTGGTTACAATCCTTAAGATAACGACACCTAAAACCACAACCACCATCATAACCCCTAAAACTATAAAAAGCGCGACACCTTTTCTTCCGCGGTTAGGCATCTTTCCTTAAAGATATCCTGTAGTCTTTATTATCCGCCTGGACTAGAATAACATGACCCTCGCGGGCCAGCCAACCAAGGCTCATCAAAACATTATCCCGCGGCCGGTCAATCCCTTTGATCAGCTCCTCTAAACCAGCCTCATGTTTTTCATCCAGAAAGTGCCAGATTTCACCGGCAACTATGCCAATTTCAGTAATCATAATCCCTCCGTTTAGTTCATTCTATAAAGATTTAAGAATAAGTCAACTACTTTTTTGAACGCTGTCACTTACCATTTAAAAGTGAACTGTTTTAAAGCCGATTTACCATTTAAAAGTGAACACCTAAAATTATGGCATACTTTATCCAAAAAGAAAGGAGTAAAGTATGGCCAAACATATC
>SCRK01000086.1 GCA_004298075.1 bacterium
ATCGGCATGCCCGGGATCGCTTCAACCTTGGGCTCTGTGCACCCGATCACCCAGATCATCGATGAGATATGCGGGATATTCACCCATATGGGTTTCTGCGTAGTCGAAGGCCCCGAGGTTGAAACAGAGAGCAATAATTTTACGGGCCTGAACATTCCTCTGGAGCATCCTTCGCGCGATGCTTTTGATACATTCTATTTGAAGGATTATCCCAAACTTCTCCTGCGCAGCCATACCTCTCCGGTGCAGGTGCGGGCAATGAAAACGCACAAGCCGCCGCTGGCTATCGTTGTGCCGGGAAGGGTTTACCGTCCTGATGCGGTGGATGCCAGCCACCTTTTTATGTTCCACCAGATCGAGGGGTTCCTGGTTGATGAGAATATCAGGTTCTCGGATTTAAAAGGCACCTTAAGCCTCTTTGCCAAGAGTATATTCGGCAGCGATATCAAAATGCGTTTCCGTCCGCACTTTTTCCCTTTTACCGAGCCTTCGGCAGAGGTAGATATCTCCTGCATTATCTGTAAAGGCAGGGGGTGTTCGGTCTGCGGCAGGAAGGGCTGGCTTGAGATACTTGGCGCGGGCATGATCCATCCCAATGTTTTTAAACACGTCGGGTATGACCCTGAAAAATATACCGGATTTGCTTTCGGCATGGGAATAGAGAGGATCGCCATGCTTAAATACGGGATCAATGATATCAGGCTATTTTTTGAGAATGACTTAAGGTTCCTGAAACAATTTTAGAATATGAAAGTAACCTATAATTGGCTGAAAGATTTTTTAAATATTAAGGCTTCTCCTAAATCCCTGGCAGAGAAACTGACTATGGCCGGCCTGGAGGTGGTTTCCCTGGAAGAGGCGGGAGGTGATTTTGTTTTTGAGATAGAGATAACCTCAAACCGGCCGGACTGGTTAAGCATGCTCGGGGTTGCCCGGGAGATCAGCGCTATTACCGGCACCAAACTTAAAACCGTAAACCTCAAAGAGCCGAAAATAAAAGGGAAAGAATTTAAACCGGTAAAGATCTCTATCGCGGATAAAAAAGACTGCTCTTTTTATAGCGCGAGGATAATCCGCGATGTAAAAGTAGGCCCTTCTCCCGATTGGCTGAAGAAAAGGCTGGAGCTGCTTGGCTGCCGCAGCATAAATAACATAGTTGATATCACCAATTATATTTTATTTGAGTTGGGCCACCCGCTGCATGCTTTTGACTTGGATCTTTTGGCCCAGGAAGCAATTATCGTGCGCCGGGCTAAACCGGGAGAAAAAATAACTACCCTGGATGATCAGCAAAGGCTTTTGGGGCCTGAGGTCTTAGTTATCGCGGATCAAGATAAGACCCAGGCAATAGCCGGGGTTATGGGCGGTAAAGAAAGCGAAGTCACTGCCAAAACGCGTAACATCCTGCTTGAGTCAGCGGTGTTTGATCCTGTGCTTATACGGCGCACCCGCCAAAGCTTGGCTTTACAATCCGAATCAGCATATAGATTTGAGAGAGGGGTTAATTTAGAAACCGCTAAACTTGCTTCTTTGGCTAGCCAGGAGTTGATTTGCAGGCTGGCTTCCGGAAAACCACGCGCGTATAAAAGCATAGGCATCACTAAACCGGTCAGCCCATCAATCAAATTAGAGGCAGCGTATGTAAACAGGATATTAGGGTCAAGCATACCCGGCCTTAAGATCAAGCAAATATTAAAGAGCCTGGGTTTTGACCTAAGGGGGCAGGGGAAAAACAGATTTTTAGTAAAAGTACCTGGTTTTCGCCAGGATATAAAGTCAGCCATAGACCTGGTAGAGGAGATCGGCCGGATTTATGGTTATCCTGAGATCGCGCAAACCCTGCCCGCCATAAAACCGAATTTGAATATCCGCGGCAAAAAGGATATCGTCTCCAGCGTAAAAAATGTCCTCGTTGGCTTAGGCCTGCAGGAGGCGGTCACTTATAGCTTAATTGACCGGGAGCTTCTGGCAAGGTCCGGGATTAAGCCGCCTGGCCAACTGGTCGAGATCCTTAATCCATTAAGCAAGGAGCAGGAGATCCTGCGTCCCAGCCTTTTACCCAGTCTTATCCGCTGCCTGGCGCATAACTTAGACCGGCAGCAGGAGTATGTAAATATTTTTGAGATAGCCAATGTTTTTTCGGGCAACGCCGATTACCCGCAGGAGACATTATTCTTAGGCATAGCTTTATGCGGGACCCGGGCTATCCTGACCAATCAGGGCTTAGTCAGGGATGAGGTTACCCTCCTTCATTTAAAAGGTATTTTAGAGGGTCTGTTCAATAAACTGGGGATACCTGATTTTGATCTCAAAGCTCAAAGCGCAGCCGGCCTGGTCAGCATAATCATCCAACAGCAGGAGATAGGCTTTATGCTTGATCTAAATAACCAAGCCCTGGATGCCTTTAGCATCAAGAACAAGCAGGTTATTCTGGCCGAGATCGATTTAGAGAAGATGTTTGCGCACCTCAATTTAAATAAGAAATTCTCCGGTATACCCAGATACCCGGCAGTAACCCGGGATATAAGCTTTATGATCAAAGATGATATGCCTGTACAGGGCCTGCTTGCGGCAATAGAGGCCAAAGGCCTGCCGTTATTGCGCTCAGCCAGGGTTGTGGATTACTACCAGGGCAAACAGATCCCCGTTGGATTCAGGGGGTTAACCGTATCCTGTGTTTATCGCGCCAATGACCGGACTCTAACCGAGGAAGAACTTAGCCCTTTGCACAATTCCATCTGTTCCTTACTGCAAGAGCGCTTTGGAATAAAGTTACGCTAGGATTGACTTTGGCTCCGAATATATGCTATACTTTTGTAAGAAGATACATGCTCTTTTAGATATCCCTGCTGTGCGCGTTGGAGAACTTGATAATTATTGAACCAACACTTTTGTTCAGGGAGCCCAAACTCTCTTAGCGCTTAGGCGCCAAGGGGAGGGCACCCACCTGAAACCAAATCGGTTCAGACTATCTCTCTAACGGCACTTATGCGGGGATTTTTTTTGCCAGGATCAACATTAAGCGTTATTATGGACCTATTTCTAGAAGAAACAAATCAGCCAAGAAGTTTTAAAGATCTGCCCTTGGCAGTGCGCATGCGCCCGGCAACCCTTGATGAGCTGTTCGGTCAGGAGCATATATTGGGTAAGGGCAAAATATTGCGCCGGGCCATAGAGGCCGACCGCTTGACCTCGGTTATTCTTTTTGGGCCCCCCGGATCAGGAAAAACCTCTTTGGCCTGGTGCATCGCCAAGATGACCCGGGCCAACTACGTGGCTATCAATGCCACTACTTCCAATGTTGAAGAACTAAGAAGGGTCATCTCCGGGGCAAAGCTTTCCGCCAGGGAGAACCGGAAGAAAACGATCCTTTTTATAGACGAGATCCACCGTTTTAATAAGGCCCAGCAGGATGTGCTCCTGCCTGATGTGGAGGAGGGCAGGCTTATATTGATCGGCGCAACCGTCCACAATCCTTATTTTTCGCTTACCTCAGCACTTCTCTCCCGTTCCATTGTCTGCGAATTAAAGGCGCTTGAACCGGCAGAGCTGTTAAAAATAATCGGCAATGCTTTACAGGATAAAGAGAGGGGTTTGGGAAATATCAAGGTCAAGGCCGACAAAAAAGCGCTCGATTTCCTGGCTAAGATCTGCGAAGGGGATGCGCGCAGGGCTCTGGCTAGCCTGGAGCTGGGTGTTTTAACCACTCAAGCCGGCCAGGATGGCTATATAAATTTTGACCTGGCTGTTGCCCAGGAGTCCATTCAGAAAAAAGCGGTAGTTTATGATCATGACGAAGACGG
>SCRK01000087.1 GCA_004298075.1 bacterium
CTGGTTGAGGAGCGTTCGGGCCAGCTTATGCAGGAGATATCCCTGCATAAAAAAGCGGAGATCGAAAAGAGTAAATTAAATTACGATCTGCTTAAATCTTATGAGAAGTTAAAGAGCATTTCGCTTATTGACGCCCATACCGGGCTCTATAACCACCGCTATCTCCAGGATGTTATTGAGGCTGAGTTCCATCAGTCAAAAAGATACGCCCAGCACCTCTCGGTGATCATGCTCGATATAGACTATTTCAAATCCATTAATGACGTTTACGGAATGGCTTTCGGCGACCTGGTGTTGAAGCAGCTGGCCAGGCAGCTGCGCCGGCTGGTGCGGCGTTATGATATCCTTATCCGTTACAGCGGGGAGGAATTTATCATTATCTCTCCGAGGCTTAACCGGGAGCTGGCTTTGAATATGGCGCAGCGGCTGCTTGAATCTTTGAATGTTATTAGCTTCGGCAATAAGAAGCATACCGTTAAATTGAAATTGACCCTTTCCGCTGTTTCTTATCCTGAGGATCGGGCCGCAAAAGGGATCGATCTTGTGAACCTAGCTAATAATGTGCTTGATTATGCCAAGCAAAGCGGCGGTAACCGCGCGTATTCCGCCCTTGATATCAAAAGTCCGGGGAAGAAGGGCATGAAAAAGATCCTTAAGGTCAAGGGGGTGAAAAGTTTAAAAAATACTATTGAAAAGCTTACCAAGAATTCCAAGCAGGGCCTGGTTGAGTCCATATTGGCCTTTGCTAAAACCATTGAGTTAAAGGACCATTATACCGGAGAGCATGTTGAGAGTACCGTGCACTATGCCACGGAGATCGCTAAAGAATTGCGTATGTCCCGCGATGATATAGAGCTGATCAAGCAGGCAGCCATGCTGCATGATCTGGGCAAGATCGGCATCAGCGAGAATATCCTGCTTAAAAAAGGCAAGCTTACCAAAAAAGAGTTCGAGGAGATCAAGAAGCATCCGCAGATCGGCGCCGATATCATCAGGCCGATCCGGTTTTTGCATGGCCTCATCCCGTTCATATTTTACCATCATGAAAGATGGGACGGCAAGGGTTATCCCAGCGGGATAAGGGGTGAGGACATTCCCGTGGGTGCTAGGATCATCGCCATTGCCGATGTGTACCAGGCCCTGACCAGCGACCGGCCATATCACAAGGCGTTCAGCAAACAGGAGGCTATCGAGATAATGAAGAAGGCCTCCGGCAAGCAGTTCGACCCCCACATCACCAGTATTTTCCTCAAGATAATCAAGAAAGAAAAATAATCTTTACGCGGCTACCGAGGCTTGCCTCTCGCAGCACCGCTTGCTCGCCCCGGCGTGGCTCGCTGCGCTTCGGCAAAATTCTCGCTCTGCCTGCTTCGTGCATAGCCGGGCAACCATGCCCGCTCGAATTTTGAGATGCTGCTTAGAGCCAAGCCTCGCCATCCTGCCCAGTCAATTTATCTATCGCAAATTTCCTTTACAAAAAATAGAAAGGTGATAAATTAACATAAAAGAGGAGTAATCAATGAAACATGGTTTCACCCTTATCGAACTGATCGTAGTCATAATCATCGTAGGGATCCTTGCCGCATTAGGCATAAACCAATACAGCAAAATGGTGGAAAAGGGCCGTGGCGCCGAAGCAAAGATGATTTTAGGACAGATGCGCCAGGCTGCATATCAATATTATCTTGAAAATGGTACATTAACAGGATTAACCAATAACTACCTTAACATCGGAACAAGCGCTGGACAGATTCCTCCAAATGGAACTTGCGCAAGCACGCATTACTTTGGATATGGCTCAGCTTCTACCGGTACTCAACTTGATATTTATGGGTACCGCTGCAGCAGTAATGGTAAAACCCCACAGGGGGATTCATCATGCTGGATAAATTTGACTGCGGGTAACATAGCGAGTAATCCTGCGGTATTCAGCACTAATTGTGGTTATTGAAGAACATAAAGGGGAATACGAAAATGAATAAAATATTCGGGGTGTTGTTGCTGGTTTTGTTGATTGCTACCATCGTAGGCATGGTTATAAAGAATGATGCCTATTGGGGTATTTATAATTATGTAACGTTAATATTATCCGCAGTAATTGGCATTTCCCTGTTAAAGCAAAAATAGCTGTTTTTAGGCGGATGGATTGGCTTGTTTCGGAGCAGGGCGTGCGCAGGCCGAGCGGGCACGGTTGCCCGCTAAAAATATCCGGCAGAGCGAGGACGAGCATCGAGTGCAGTGCGCCACGCTGGGGCGCACAAACGTCCCTGCGAGAAACAAGACAAGGCAGACGCTGAATCCCAAATATTATCTGTTACCGATTTTTTAAAAGTGAACACTTAATCTTTTAAAAGTGAACAGGGTCAATAAGCTCTGTTTTGATCTTTTGGGTATCCAAAAGGTTGCCTTTATGCCAGAATCTGATCTCTGA
>SCRK01000088.1 GCA_004298075.1 bacterium
TCCAAAAGTAAAGGGGATAAGACCGGCAGCTGGAGGGTCCAGTTCCGGCCGCAATACCTGCATAAAAACTGTATCGGGTGCAGGATGTGCCTATTCATCTGTCCCGAAGGATGCGTGCACGGAAAAGAAAAAAATACCTTGTGGGTGGATTACAACTTCTGCAAGGGTTGCGGCTTATGCGCGGATATCTGCCCGAAAGATGATATTGCCATGATCCCCGAAGAATCAAAGGAAGAGGCTAAATGAAGGAATTTTTAGAGGGTTCACACGCGATAGCCGAAGTAATCAGGTCCTGTAAGCCCGGGGTGATCTCCGCCTATCCCATAACCCCTCAGACGCATATCGTAGAAGACTTAGCGCAGATGGTTTCAGACGGCTCGCTTAAGTCGCAGTTCGTCAATGTGGAAAGCGAGCATTCCGCGGCTTCCGTGGTACTGGGAGGGTCGGCAACCGGGGTGCGCGTTTATACTGCCACCAGCTCTCAGGGATTATTTTATATGCAGGAGGTGGTTTTTAATATCGCCGGAATGCGGCTGCCGGTGGTGATGACCTGCGCCAACCGCGCGATAAGCGCTCCCATAAATATCTGGAATGACCAGCAGGATTCCATATCCCTGCGCGACGCCGGGTGGTTCCAGATCTACGCCGAAGATAACCAGGAGGCGGTGGATTTTCACCTTATCGCCTACCGCCTGGCCGAAGATAAGCGGGTAATGCTGCCGGTGATGGTTTGCATGGACGGTTTCATTTTAACTCACGGCATGGAAGCGGTGGATATGCCGGAACAGGAGAAGGTAAATAAATTCCTCCCGGATTATAACCCTTTATATAAATTAGACCCGGCCGCTCCGATCTCCATGGGGCTTTTGGCAGACCCGGATTATTATATGGAGGCGCGTTTTGCCATCCAGGAGACGATGAAGGAAAGCCTGGGTTATTTATCCGATATAAGCAAGGAGTTTAATTCAGTTTTCGGCAGGGACTATAAAGACCTGCTGGTTGAAGAGTATCAGCTTAAAGATGCCGAGAAGGTGATCGTTGCCATGGGTTCGGTGTGCGGCACGATCAAAGAGGCGGTGGATGAGCAGCGCGCCAAAGGCAAGAAGGTCGGCCTGCTGCGTATTATCACCTACCGCCCATTCCCATACGCCAGAGTCTGTGAAGCCCTGAAAAACGCGGCCAAGGTCGCGGTCTTAGACAAAGCGGTTTCCCTGGGCGCCTACGCCCCGATCGCCGTTGAGATAAAAGCGGCGTTTTACGGGAAGAAGAAAGGCCCGAAGGTGGTCAGCAGCTTTGTCGCCGGCTTAGGCGGCAGGGATATCACCCTGGAAACTATACATGAAATATTCAGAAGGCTCTCCGCTAAGGAGGTCAACTCGGATTTTGTTGACCTGAAGCCGGAGCTGCTTAAGGAAGAATATGGAGAATAGCCCTTTATTTAAACCAGGCCATACAGCCTGCGCCGGATGCGGCCAGGCAATCGCCGCCCGCATGGTCATTGAAGCGGCAGGCGCCAATACCATCATCGCCAATAATACCGGCTGCCTTGAGGTGTTTACCACCAAGTACCCGGAAACTGCCTGGGGTGT
>SCRK01000089.1 GCA_004298075.1 bacterium
CTGGGGATGTTCGCCGCGCAGCTGGTCGAGGGCAGGTTCCAGGAGCTGAATATAAATTACAGCGGAGAGATAACCGCGCATGATCTAAGCCCGGTTACCATGGCCCTGGCCAAAGGAGTGCTTTCTCCTATATTAAAAGAGACGGTGAATTTTGTAAACGCCGTATCTTTGCTTAAAGAGAGAGGGATAAAGCTGCGGGAGTCAAAATCCGCCCAAGAGGGGGAATTCGTCAACCTCATCCAATTGGAGATCAAGACGGATAAAGAGAGTAAGTCCCTCTGCGGGACCCTTTCCAGTAACTCGCAGCCGCGGATCGTAAAAATAGACGACTATTACCTGGAGTTATATCCTGTAGGGGAGATGGTTTTCATCCGTAACTGGGATAAGCCGGGTTTGATCGGAAGCCTGGGTACGCTGATGGGCCGGGAAGGGATCAACATCGCCGCGATGACCTTCGGCAGGGATAAGCCGGGCGGCAAGGCGATCAGCGTTTTAAACGTGGACAGCCTCGTCAGCGCGGATGTCCAGGAGAAGATAAAGAAATTAGAGAACATTTTAACTGTAAAGGTGATCAGGACATGAAAAAGTTAATCTTATTCTTTGGTTTTCTTGGTTTGACCTTTGGCAGCCTGTACGCTAAAGAGGCGGTTATCCTTTATACGGGCCAGACCCACGCCATGCTTTATACCTGCAGCTGTCCCATAGAGACCGATGGCGGGATAGCCCGGCGCTCTCAGCTGATAAAAGATTTGAGGAGGAAATATCCGGGCCTGCTGCTTTTGGATACGGGTAGTTTTACCGCCGGAGGGCTGATGGATGAATATACCCAGAATACCAAGCTTGATATGCAGCGTTCGCAGGTTAACCTTAAGGCCATGGAGTTGATGCGCTATGACGCCGTTAGCGTCGGGCCCGATGAGTTTAACTTCGGAAGGGATTTTTTCTTAAAGAACGCCAGGAAGAGCGATCCCGCTTTTTTGAGCGCTAATTTAGATTCGGATAAAGTCCTTCCGTATATTATCAAGGAGTCAGGCGGGGTAAAAATAGGGATCATCGGCTTGACTAATTTAGGGGCGGGAGAAAAATCAGAGGGATTAAAGGTCAGCCCGCCCTCGGCAGTTGGGGAGCTTGTCGCCGGGCTTAGAAAACAAGGGGTAGAGGTGGTAGTTGTTTTAAGCACCCTCGGAGAAGATGAGGAGATGAAATTAATTTCCCAAGTTAAAGGGATTGATATACTTTTCGCGGGGTATAATCCCACGCGAAGAGATGCGCAGGCAAAAGTTGGTTCTACCTTTATTGTGCGTCCTTCCTGGCAGGGCCGCAAGCTGGGTAAATTATTCCTCGAGGTTAAAGATGGCAGGCTTGTAAATTGTAAAATTGAAGAGGAACGTTTGTCGAACAAGATCCCCGATGACCCTGCCATAAAAGCCATTCTGCCGGCCTGTTACTCCGATATTAATTGCAAGAAAGAAGGTATGGTGGGAAGCTGCCAAAATCCGGGAGAATCAAGGTCAGCTTGCCTGTTTTCCAGGCCGAATAAGGTCAGCTTGCTGATTATCAACGCCAAAGATTGCATTGTTTGTCAGGCGGAGCCGGCTTTGGGTTTCCTGAAAAGAGAGTT
>SCRK01000090.1 GCA_004298075.1 bacterium
CGCCAAACAGCTCTCCGGAGAATACCCCTAGCTCTGTGGAGAATAAGGCGCGCTGGCTGTGCCTGTCGGATATTTCAGGAAGGTAGGCTTCCAGGGTGATGTCGGCCAGGAGGGGGGAATGACTAAAAGATAAACTGGTTATAGGGCTTGAGGAAACAGGAGAACCAGAAAAGATACAGCTGGGAACACAAAACATATGATCTGCGCCGGGAAGATTATGGCAGAGATAAATTCCTAGATCGGGATCTATTTTCCTCATATCTGAGACAAATGCCCGCACGGTATAACTACAATCACCCGGCGGAGGCCTGATCTTAAGCGCCCCTTTTATCCTGCCATCTTGCGCGGCAGTTAAATCCATATCTGCAATCTGCCAATCAGCGCTGCCACGAATGCCATATTGGACCTGCATAATAACGTCATCCGGAGACAGTCCTTTCGCGGCTAATTCAGCTGTAATTTCATGTTCGCTTCCCTCGAGCAGCCTATCCGATAAATTATCGATCTTTTGCATACTCTTTTGTTTCTTTACAAATTCAAACAGGCGTTTATAATCCTTGGCCATTCTGGTTATGGAAACTTTTTCGTGGGAGATTCTGTACGAATCTTCCATCATTTTTAACAACCTGGCATCCCCGCCCTCTGTGTAGGCGTAGTACAAATTTGAAGCTTCTTTTAAATATTGGGCAAGCAAGCGCTGCGCTCCATCTCTATACGCCTTTACGATTTCCTGTTTTTCAGAGAAATAATCAGGAGCCTGCATCATATTGACAACATCCTCAAATGAATATTCTGAATCCTTGAACACATCTATCAGCCAGCCATTAATTCCGTGGATGATGTATTCGACAGGCCCTCCTGTAGCAGTAGCTATATTTAAATGGCCGTTAAAGGCGGCCCTCTGGTCTGACGTGCCGCATGCCTCCCTTGTTGAACGCGGGATACTAATCCAAAAATCTGAAGCCTGTGTTGCCAATTTCATAACCTGCGTGCCGGAACCCTCAAGAAAAATAAATTTTCCTTTTAACTTGCTATCATTTTCTACTTCTTTCATAAGGCTTTGGAAGCGCTTAAATGTTTCTGTTCCTCCCGGATCAGCGGCAACCCCGCCTACCAACAAGTTATTCTCCAAACCAGGCAAAACCTCGCCCCAAGGCAGAGTATACATTGTAAATCTATCCCCGCATATCCAGGGAATTAAATCAAGCAAAATAAGCTGCTCTTTATACTCGGCGAATCTGCGTATCAGGCCGACCAGCGGCCTGCTTAGGTCGCTAAATCCGTAACCTAGATTACCTAGGTCTTCCAGGTATTTATTCAATTCTTGCTTTGCTAACTTGCCGCTTTCAAATAGATCTTTCCCGCTTATACTTTCTCCTTTCTCAAGGCGCTCTTTTTCTTTTTTCTGCAGCTGAGGGCTCTTCCATATTATTTCATCCGATCCATTAAGTATGCCTATTGTCTTATAATTATAAAACTTCCCGTTTTCCTGATCATCAGGCAATATTACCAACTTGGTGACTTCTTTATGCTCATTGGCAACCGCGAACACAACTGTCGCGCGGTCTGCCAGCCTATTCACCATATCTATTCGTCCATCATAATTTTTCCACAGCCAATCCGGAACCATATCATGGCCTATATGTTCTTTTAACCAATCCATATTGTCGTAATAAGGTAAGGCGCCTGCTTCTGCGGTATGAGTCGTTAAAACAATAGCGGTATCTTCAAGGATACTCCTTCCTCCTGTGCCCATAAAATAATCCAGATCATTCTGCCTGGCCACTTCTACGAATAACAGCTGGGGTTCGTTTAAACGTAAAACATAGGGCGCTGTCCCGAGAGTTTTAAACAATTCAACGACAAATCTGCCCATAAACCCATACTGCATTACTGTCATTGGCTCTTTAGAGGGATACAGCACGCTGAATATGCGCGGCTCGTATGCCAAAAGTACCGGCGTGCCGTGGCGCTCGAGCATGAATATTTGCACGTTATGCACCGTCTTATTAAAAGTCACTTTTATCTCTAACTGCTCACTCTTGCCCGAAGCAGACCTTATCATTACCGGCCGCACATCCTTTTCCTCTTGCCAATTAAGCTTTTGCCATTCCCCTAGACCGTTCTTAAAATTTGCGTAAAGCGGAACTACGCCCATGGCGTCAAAGCCGATCTGCCCATAACCGCCTAAGGTCTCTCCTGCCAGGAAACCCAATCCGCCTTTTCCTATCGCCTGCTGCCTGATTGGATCTTCTATCTCAGGGAAAAATGCTTCGAAGGCAACATCACCTACGAAAGAGCCGCGTTTAAGCATTTCTCTTAAAATAATATTTTCTATGTCATCAATATTCACCGCGCTAGACACGGACAGTACAGCCGTCATTAACGCGCCTACTTTTATATCGGCAATAGCCGAGCTCACGCATACTACCAGGTCTCCTCCCGGATTATTGCGCCAATGGTAGATCTTTAGAGGCGGCTTAAAAGACTCCATACCTTTTGTGTAGGCCATGGCGGTAAAGCAGT
>SCRK01000001.1 GCA_004298075.1 bacterium
ATGACCCTGACGGGATTTGAACCCGTGTCGAGAGCTTGAAAAGCTCTTGTCCTAGACCAGGCTAGACGACAGGGTCGGAATCTATTCTTCCTCCTCGGCAATTACCGGGGCAACGCAGGAAACCCGGTCCTTATCCTGCAGTTTAATTAATCGGACGCCTTGCGCTGAACGGCCGGTTTCCCGGATATCCTTTATGGCGCAGCGCAAGAATATGCCGTTTTGAGTGATCACCATAAGCTCATCATTATCTTTGACTGTTTTTAAATTTACCGCTTCGCCGTTCTTGTCCGTAACCTTGATATTAATGACCCCTTTGCCTCCGCGGCTGGTTAAGCGATACTCATCAATGGTGGTGCGTTTGGCAAAACCCAATGCCGTAACCGTAAGTATCGTAGAATCCTTTTGCGGGACAACCATATCAATAACTTCATCCTTTTTAGCCAGGGATATCGCGCGCACCCCATGCGCCCCCCTGCCCATATCGCGCACATTTTCCTCGGAGAATCTTATGGCTTTGCCCTGCCTGGTCCCGATAAGCAGCTCCTGTTTTCCGTCGGTCATCTCCACGCCGATCAACGCGTCATCCTTATCCAAAGTAATCCCGATGATCCCGCCTTTGCGCGGATTACTGTAGGCCTCAAGCTTGGTCTTCTTAACCTGGCCAAGTTTGGTAACCATCACCAGATATTTATCCGGGGAAAATTCCTTTACCGGGATAGTTGAGCTGACCTTAGCGGCCTGCTCCATCTGCACCAGGTTAACGATCGCCTTTCCTTTGGAAATGCGGCTGGCCTGCGGGATTTCATAAACCTTCAACCAGTGCACCTGGCCTTTATCGGTAAATATCAACAGGTAATCTTTGGTGGAAGCCACAAAAAGATGCTCGCTAAAATCTTCCTCTTTTAACTCCGCGCCGGTTGCCCCTGTGCCCCCGCGTTTTTGCTTGCGGTAGGCGCTTACCGGCAGGCGCTTGATATATCCGCCATGGCTGATCGTTACCACTACATCCTCTTCGGCAATAAAATCCTCAACCTCCAGCTCCTCCGCCTCTTTGACAATATCCGTGCGCCGGGGATCGCCGTATTTTTTCTTCAAATTCTCCAACTCCTCTTTAATGATCCCCTCGATCTTCTTCTCCGAAGCCAGGATCGCCCGGCACAGCTCGATCTTCTTCAAGAGCTCGGCGTACTCCGCGTCAATTTTATCCCGCTCCAGGGCGGTAAGGCGCTGCAACTGCATTTCAAGGATCGCCTGCGACTGGATCTCGGAAAGTTCAAACTCTTTCATTAAGTTTACCTTGGCCGCCTCAACACTCTTGGAGGTTTTAATGACTTTAATGATCCGGTCGATAAACTTAAGCGCTATTTTCAGGCCTTCTAAGATATGCGCGCGCTTTAAGGCTTTGTCTAATTCAAATTGCGTGCGCCTGCGGATGACGATCTTACGGTGTTCAATATAGCAATCTAGGACCTGGCGTAAATTTAATACCTTGGGCCGGTTATCCACCAAAGCCAGCATAATAATGCCGAAGGTATTTTCCAGCTGGGTATGCTTGAAAAGCTGATTTAAAACGATCTGCGATTCGATATCCCGCTTAAGCTCGACTACAATGCGCATGCCGTCTTTGTCGGATTCATCGCGGACATCGGATATACCTTCAATTTTTTTATCGTCAACTAAAGCGGCAATGGCCTCAATGATCCCGGACTTCTGTACCTGATAAGGGATCTCGGTAAAGACGATCAGGTCCTTGCCGTTCTTCTGATGCTCCACGGTTGCCCGGGCGCGCACCAG
>SCRK01000091.1 GCA_004298075.1 bacterium
CGCCGCAAAACCATAAACTATGCCGCTAAGCATGCTGCTGGCGGTGTCTCTTCCGATAAGTTCCTTTGGCCGGCCTATTTTTATTTCAGGCAGTAAGGCGGTCCCGCGGTTAAGCGCGTCAATGGATAAGCCTAAGCCGGGAAGGATCAACCCCCCCTCATAAGAACCGCTTTTAGAGATGACATCAAAAGTGACCGCAGTCCCGAAATCTACGACTATTAAAGGCGCGCCATAAAGTTTTACAGCGGCATAAGCATTGACCAGGCGGTCCTGGCCGACCTGATCTGGCCTGCGGTAAAGGTTTTTTATGGGTACTTTTATCTCCTTACCTATTATATAGGGCCTTTTGCCGGTTATCGCTGCCAGGTCCTTTGCGGCAACCCTGGTTATTCCGGGCACAACGCTGGAGATAAGGGTATCCGCGGATTTTAGAGATGTTATCTTTTTAAATAGCTTATCGCGAGAATACTGTTTAGTAGGTATATCAAAGGTTTTCTTAAGGCCCATTCCTTTAAATATCCCGAAGCTTATGTTGGTGTTGCCGATATCAACTGCCAGTAGCATTTTTTAACTCCTTGATCTTGTCTCTTAAGGCGGCTGCTTTCTCGAATTGCAGATTACGTGAGGCCATCTCCATTTCATATTCTAACTCGGATATATATTTATGCAACTGGTATTGCTCCAGTGGTTCTCCGGTAAGCCCCTGGACCAAGGTTTCAGCCTCCTCCAACTCCTCGATCCCCTCTTTGATCGCTTTCTGGATGGAACGGGGGGTTATTTTATTTTTCAGGTTAAACTCTGTTTGCGCTTTTCTCCTGCGCCTGCTTTCACTGATCGCCTTTTTCATGGAAAGTGTTATCGTGTCGGCGTACATGATAACCGTGCCGTTGATATTGCGCGCTGCTCTTCCTCCTACCTGGATTAGGCTGGTTGCTGAGCGCAGAAATCCTTCTTTATCCGCGTCTAATATGGCAACTAATGATACTTCAGGCAGGTCCAGGCCTTCGCGCAACAGATTTATCCCGACTAAACAATCAAATTCCTTTTTGCGCAACTCCTTGAGGATCTGAGAGCGCTGGATGGTTTGTATATCAGAATGAAGGTATTTTACCTTTAGCCCTTTTTCAACAAGGTAATTAGCCAGGTCCTCGGAGCTCCTCTTGGTGAGAGTTGTGACCAGTACCCTTTCGTTCCTTTTGGCGCGCGTGGTTATTTCCTTGATCAGGTCTTCGATCTGGTTAAGGCTCGGCTTTACGATGATCTCCGGGTCGATCAATCCGGTGGGCCGGATAATTTGCTCTATGGTTTTATTCTCGCTAAGCTTAAGTTCATATTCATTTGGGGTCGCCGAGACAAAAACAAACTGTTTATTCAGATCTTCAAACTCGTTAAATTTAAGCGGCCGGTTATCCAGGCATGAGGGGAGCCGGAAGCCGTAATCAACCAGGACGCTTTTTCTGGCTTTATCCCCTTCATACATCCCCCTTATTTGCGGGATGGATACGTGCGACTCATCAATTATGGTCAGAAAATCTTCGGGAAAATAATCGATCAGGCAAAAGGGCCTTGAGCCGGGGGCCCTTGCGGAAAGATGCCGGGAATAATTTTCTATGCCGTGGCAATGGCCGATCTCTTTGAGCATCTCCATATCATAGTTAGTCCGCGATTCCAGGCGCTGCGCCTCAAGAAGTTTGTTTCTGCTTTTTAAAGATACCAGTTGCTGCGCCAATTCTTCTTTTATAGAGCGGATAGCCGTATCGATCCTGTCCTCGGATACGATAAAATGTTTTGCCGGATAAACGGCAGCCCTGGAAAGTGAAGATATGGTCTGGCCGGAAACCGGGTTTATCTCCTTTATCTTTTTAATGGTATCGCCGGATAACTCTACGCGCAGGGCCTTTTCCTGGTATGAAGGAAAGATCTCCACATTGTCCCCCCTTACCCTGATCTTGCCCCTGATAAATTCATAATCATTTCTTTCATATTGTATCTGGATCAGTTTCATGATCAGCTCATCGCGGGGGATCTCCTGGCCTGCTTCCAGGAAAACCAAGGAACTTTTGTAATCCGCCGGATCTCCGAGATTATAAATACAGGATACCGATGCCACTATAAGGACATCCCGGCGGGACATGAGTGAGGTTGTGGAGGATAGCCTTAAGCAGTCCAGCCGGTCATTGATAGAGGAATCTTTTTCAATATAGGTGTCGGTGGAAGGTATATATGCCTCGGGTTGGTAGTAATCGTAGTAGCTGACGAAGTATTCCACCGCGTTATGCGGAAAGAATTCCTTGAATTCGGAATACAGCTGGGCAGCCAGGGTTTTATTATGCGAGATCACCAAGGTGGGCAGATTTATCTTGGCAATGGCATTGGCCAGGGTAAAGGTCTTGCCGCTCCCAGTGACCCCTAACAAGGTGGAATAGCGTTTTTTATTGAGGAGGTTTTTAGAAAGTTCCTTTATTGCCTTGGGCTGGTCGCCGCATGGCTTAAAGCCGGAAACTAGTTTAAATTTGTCCACTAAACGACATCCAGGCTGATATCCACTGATTTTACCGAATCCGTCAGCTCTCCTACGGAAATTATATCTACCCCTGTAGCTGCGTATTTCTTTATGTTGTCAAGGAATATGCCGCCGCTTGCCTCCAGTTTTGTCGGCAGGTGATGGCTTTTAAACTCAGTAGAGTTCCTTATCTTTACCGCTTCGTTGATCTGGTCGATTTGCATATTATCAAGCATGATAACATCGGGCTTAAAATGGAGGGCGTGGTTGAATTCATCCAGGTTCTGTACCTCGATCTCGATCTTATATCCCGCGGGCACGCTGGGCAGCTTGGAATAACCTTCAATTGCCTTGATATGGTTGTCTTTGATCAGGATCATCTCATCCAGCCGGATCCTGTGGTTATGTCCGCCGCCGATCCTTACCGCGTATTTCTGCAGCTCCCTTAAACCCGGCATGGTCTTACGGGTATCGGTGAGCTTTGTCTTGAAAGGGGCCAGCTCTTTTACAAACTCGCGGGTCTTTGTGGCGATCCCGCTTAATAGGGACAGCAGATTAAGGGCTACGCGCTCGGCCGTAAGAATAGAGCTGGCTTTCCCGCTTATAACGGCAATTGTCTTTTTGGCTTTGATTTCTTTTCCCTCTTTGATCTTTGGTTCAAACTTTACGCCGGAGTCTACGGTCTTAAATACTTTTTCGGCGACAGCGATCCCGCAGAGGAGAAAATCCTCTTTAGCGATGATTTTAGCTTTGATCTCCTTATCCTTTGGGATGGTCAGCTGTGTGGTGATATCCCCCCGGCCGATATCCTCGATAAGGGCATGCCTTATGATGGATTCCAGTCTTTCAGGGTTGATCTCGGGTTTGCGTTCGGACAGGAAATATTTATCGTAAGCCATTTTTGATTTCCTCCAGTTTTATAAGCTGCGCAGCCAGATCATTCAATTTGTTCCTTTCTTCTTCAACTATCTCTTTAGGCGCGCGCCTGGTGAAGTTTTCATTAGCAAGCATCCCTTTTTTGTTTTTTATTTCAGCTTGCAATTTATCGATTTTTGCTTTGGTTTTCTTAAGCTGCCCGGCAACATCAACTATTCCCGTAAGCGGCATTACAACCTGCATATTTTTAAGCACCACAACGTACTCATTCTTTTGCGGAAGGTAATCATACGCTATGGCCAGGTTATCAATTTTGGCCAGGTTTTTGATATAAGGCGTCAAATCCAAAAGTAACTTTTCATCGGATTTATCCTGAAGCACCAGCTTGATCCCGATGCGGCTTG
>SCRK01000092.1 GCA_004298075.1 bacterium
CCCCAGGAAAGGGTAGTTTTAAGGTTCTCCCGGTTATCCTCTAACGCCTGAGTAGAAAAAGTAGGGAGGATCGCCTGAGCCAAAGCATTGCTGAAAATACCTATGGGGAACTGGATAAGCCTGTATGAAAAATAGAGCACCGCCACCCCTCCATCCCCGACGACCGCGGCCAATGAACCAAAGATGGAATCCACAAAATTATTCAACTGATAGATGCTTGAGCTGGCTAATCTCGGCAGCATCAATCTTCTCACCTGGATCACTCCGGGATGATTAAAATATAAAGCAAGTTTTGGATAAAAACCTTTTTTATATAAAACCGGGACCTGGATCGCCAGCTGCAGCACCCCTCCTACCAAGATACCGCATGCCAATCCCTTTATCCCTTCTCCAAATAGTAAAGCAAAAATAATTATGGAGATATTCAGAAGGCAGGGGGCAAATGCCGAAACAGCGAAATTCTTTAAAGAGTTAAGCACGGCTGCGGCATAAGCGCTCAAACCGATAAGCAGGATATAGGGGAAGATGATCCGGTTCAGGCGGATGGTCGCTTCCAGCTTCTCCGGCGAGCTGATAAAACCTGGGGCGATCATGCGCACAAGCAGGGGGGAAAATATTACACCCAGGATGGTTATTACGCTAAGGATAACCAGCAGCAGGTTAAGCAGGATATTAGCCAGCTCCCAAAACTCCTCCTTTGAGCGTTTAACGCTGTATTCGCTTAAAACCGGGACTATCGCGGCATTGGCCGCGCCTTCGGCTACTAAATCCCGGAAGAGATTGGGTATGCGGAAAGCGATCACGAAGGCCTGAGCGTAGATGTAGATCCCGAACAACCTGGCGATAACCACATCCCTGACGAAACCCAGGATGCGCGAGGCAAGGGTAGCCAGGCCGATAACAGCCGCAGAGCGGGCAACCGCGTGATTGTGAGTGCCTAACGGATATTTGCCTGTTGACATGGATTATGAATTATGCTATTAATATTTAAACAAAAAATAAGGAGAATACATGCCAAGACGCAGAACATCATTAAAAAGCAACCGCGTAAACAAAAGAAAACATACCCGTAACCTTAAGATCAAAGTACAGCTTAAGAAAACGGCCAAGAAATTCCAGGAACTGCTCTCCGAGAAAAACTTCGCGGAGGCAAAAACATTCATCGCCAAAGTATTTTCTCAGTTGGACAAAGCGGCGAAGAAAAATATCATCCACCCGGCTACGGCTAACCGCAGAAAATCACGCTTAACGCGGCGGTTGAGCAAAGCAGCATAAGCTGACGATCAATTTTTCCAACGCGCAGGCAGGCTTCAACCTGCCTGTTTTTATTTCTATATCGCAAGCCAAAAGCAGCTTAAGGCTCCTGCGCGACTCCTTAGCCCCGGTACCCTGCTTTTCCCAGGCGTAACGCAAGGCTCCTAATATCCGCTCAGGCGCCTCTCCATTACTTAACAACTGATTTAACAGCCGCAGGGCAAGATCAGCCTTTCTTGACTCGATCTGACGGCTCAAGGCAAACGCGTCGGGGTTGACTGTTTCCCGGTAACGCATTATTGTCGCGCAGGCGTGCATATCTTTAATGAATTTATCCTTATAATCATAACGCTCAAAATCCAGCACCAGGATCAATTCCTTACGCGCAGCCTTGCAGTAAGCGCTAAGAAAATCCCGGGAGGCTTCATCCAGGGATTGAGCATCTTTAATGACAATAAATCTCCTTTCGCTTTTCAGCGGGATGCTCAAGAACCTCTCCTGGATCTCTTTTAAGGTCGTGTCTTTCGCGTATAATGTATCGGAGTTGAAATCCTGCAGCTCTTTAGGGAGGAATTCCTGTTTTATTTTCTTAAGCTGGATTTCTTTGGCCTGGATATCCTGGCCGATAAGTAAATAGACCATATTACCATTGCTCAACTGTGCGCTCGACGATACGGCGGGCGAGGTCATCGATCGCGTTATTCACGGCTGTATTTTCAGGTACCACGACTACATTATTCCCCGGGGTTACC
>SCRK01000093.1 GCA_004298075.1 bacterium
AGCTGTTTAAACTCCTCCCTATTCTTGACC
Organism: bacterium; assembly: GCA_004298075.1. Taxonomy (GTDB): domain Bacteria; phylum Omnitrophota; class Gorgyraeia; order Gygaellales; family Profunditerraquicolaceae; genus UBA6249. Next base: position 31 of record SCRK01000093.1, read on the forward strand.
TTAGACATGGCCATATCCAGGGTAATTAATTCTTTTCGGAACAGCTCTTTAAGGCACTTATCCATAGTATGCATACCGTGCTGCGAACCTGTCTGCATGAGGGTCGGGATCTGCTCGATCTCCTGCTCACGTATAAGATTACGGATCCCTGGGGTAGCGGTCATTACCTCCGTGGCCAGGACCCTCCCCTTTCCCGAGGCATGAGGCAAAAGAAGCTGCGAGACCACACCTTGAAGGCAGTCGGAAAGCTGAAATCTTATCTGTTGCTGCTGGTGCGGCGGAAAAACATCGATGATCCTGCTGACTGTCTGCGGAGCGTCAGGGGTATGCAGGGTAGCTAAAACAAGATGCCCTGTCTCAGCCGCGGTCAAGGCGGTGGCGATGGTTTCCAGGTCGCGCATCTCACCGACTACGATAACATTGGGGTCCTGGCGCAGCGTGTGGCGCAGGGCCTGCGCGAAGGAATGCGTATCCGAGTAGACCTCCCGCTGTTTAATTATACTTTTCTTGTTGGCGTGGATAAATTCAATCGGGTCCTCAATACACATGATCATGCATTCCCTCTCATTGTTGATGAGATCGATCATGGCGGCTAAGGTCGTGGTTTTGCCCATCCCTGTAGGGCCGGTAACCAATACGAGGCCGTTTGCCTTGCGGGCCAACTCCGCGGCTATCTTTGGCAGGCCAAGGGTATCAATGCCGGGGATCTCTAAGGGGATACGGCGGAATGCCGCCTCAACAGAACCTTTTTGCAGGTGAATATTTACGCGGAAGCGATCCAGGTCAGGAAGGGCCAGGGAGAAATCCAGCTCTAATTCGCGCTCAAAGATCTCCTTCTGATTATTGGAGAGCACGCTATAGATCATCCTCTTTAGATCTTCCTTATGCAATACCTCCAGGCTGCTGCGCATCAATCTTCCGTCAATGCGCAGGATCGGCGGCTCATTATCCGTAACATGAAGATCGGATGCTCCCTTTTGAATACACATTAAAAGCAGATCATGGATCTCCATGAGTAAACCTCCTTATAAATATTTTCTTGGGTCGGTTATATAACCCTTAACGGCAGAAGCCGCCACTGTCGCCGGAGAAGCCAGGTAAATAAAAGCCGCGGGATTGCCCATCCTGCCTTTGAAATTACGGTTGGCAGTAGAAATGACCACCTCACCGTCCGAGGGGATACCGTTATGCGTGCCCACGCAAGGTCCGCAGCCCGGAGCCACGATCACTGCCCCGGCCTTAATAAATATATCCACCAGGCCGAGCTTGATCGATTCCAAATAAACGGCCTTAGAGCTCGGGGCGATGATCATCCTGACGAGCGGATGGACCTTGCGTTTATTCAATATCTTCGCCGCTATTTTAAAATCGCTGATCCGGCCGTTGGTGCAGGTGCCCAGGAATGCCTGGTTTATCCTTACTTTTCCCAAAGATGCCGCATCCGCCGTATTATCCACGCTGTGCGGGATAGAGACCTGCGGCTTAAGTGTGGAAACATCAAATTCGTAAACATTTTCGTAAACTGCTCCCGGATCAGCGGTGATCCCCTGGAGCCGTTTTCCCTGCTTAAAGTTCCGCTTGAACCAGGCTAAGGTTTTATTGTCTACCGGCATGAACCCGCACTTGGCGCCCATTTCAACCAGCATATTGCATACGGTAAAGCGGCCGTCCATATCCATATTATCGATCACCGGGCCGGAAAATTCAACCGCTTTATATGTCGCCCCGTCGCTCTTCAGGCTGCCGATTATATGCAGGATTATATCTTTAGCAAAAACCCCTTTGCCCGGTTTGCCCTTGACGACTACCTTTATGGTCGCGGGAACCTTGAACCAGTTCTTACCGGTAGCAAGAGTTATGGCTAAATCCGTAGAACCGACCCCGGTAGAGAACGCGCCGATGGCTCCATAGGTGCAGGTATGCGAATCTGCTCCAAGCACCAGGTCGCCCGGCAAGACCTTGCCCGATTCAGGAATAACCTGATGGCATATCCCGCAGCCAATATCAAAAATCTCCGCTCCAAAGATATTCGCGAAATCGCGCATCTTCTTATGCACCCGCGATACCCCTTCACTCGGGCTTGGGGCGCTATGGTCAATGACCATGCAAAAGTCGGTCTTCAATTTATTTACGCCCAGTTCCTTGATCCGGTCGATAATAATGGAGGAGGTGCCGTCCTGGCCAAAAGCAAAATCCACTTTGCAGACCGCGAAATCACCCGCGCGCAGATCTTTTCCCGAGTGGTTACTTAGAATTTTTTCCGCTATCGTCTTTGCCATCTATTAAAGTTTCCCTACCCACTTTTCTATCCTGTCCATGCCTTTTCGGATATCTTCTATGCTTGCAGCGAAGCTTATCCTTATAAAATCATCCATACCAAAACTAGCTCCCGGAATAACGCTTACATATTCCTCCTCCAAAAGCCGCGCCGCGAAGCTCATTGAATTAAGCCCTGTTTTGGATATGTCGCAGAAGACGTAAAACGCGCCCTGCGGAAGATTAAAAGCTAACTTAGGGATACTCTTAAGCCTTTGCGCCAGATAATCCCTTCTCTTCTGGAATTCAAGGCAGTGACCACGCGTAAAATTTTCGGCCGCGCTTAAAGCAGCTACCGCTGCCTTCTGGGCAATGGAATTAGGGTTTGAGGTTGAATGATCCTGAAGGTTTGAGATAGCTCCGGCTACATCGGCGGGAGCAGCCAGATAACCTATACGCCATCCGGTCATGGAATAACTTTTGGATAAACCATTGACCGTGACAGTCAGGTTATAAATATCCTTGTTAAAACCGGCTATGGATTCATGTTTTAAACCGTCAAAAATGATCTTTTCATAGATCTCATCGCTGATCACGAAAATATTTTTTTCCACGCAGAGCGAGGCTATTTCCTCCAGCTCAGACCGGGTATAAACCGCTCCAGTCGGGTTGGAGGGGCTGTTGAGGATCAATACTTTGGTTTTTGCGCTGATATGCTTGCGCAGATCCTTGAGGGTCATCTTAAAATTATCCTCAGGCCTTGTCTTGATCAAACGGGGGGTTGCCTCGCAGAGACGGACCATTTCCGGATAACTGACCCAGTAAGGCACCGGGATAAGCGCCTCATCATGCGGGTTCAGCAACACCATAAGCGCGTTGTAAATACTGTGCTTGGCGCCGTTAGAAACAATGATCTGTTCGGGGGAATACTCTAAAGAGTTATCCTTCTTGAATTTCTGGCAGATAAACTTTTTTAATTCCGGTATGCCTGTGGTAGGGGTGTATTTGGTGAAGCCTGCCTCTATGGCAGCGATAGCCGCGGACTTTACGAAATCAGGGGTGTCAAAATCCGGCTCTCCGGCGGCAAAACTGACAATATCCTTGCCTTCAGATCTCAATTTCCTGGCTTTAGAGGTTATCGCCAAGGTTGAAGAAGGATTTATCTTTTTTAGGCGCTCGGCAAGCCTTGTATCTATTTTCATGAAGGTTTTACTTTATTTACAAAGAATCGCTTTTCTTCTTGAAAATACTCCTTATACCGCTTATAAACTTAGTTTGTGGTTTCTTGCCTTTAGCCGGATGCTCTTTAACTACCGGCTTGGGCTCAACCTTGGCTTCTTCAACATTTTTTTCTTCAGCTTGGCCCTGTTCATCTTGAACCGAGTGCGGCTTAATTTCTTTGGCATGCTTAGGCGCCTTGGCCTCTTTCTTCTTTATCTCAGTAAGCTCAAAGATCACCATCTCGGCATTATCACCGCGCCTCTTGCCCAGGGGGATGATCCTGGTAAAACCGCTGGATCTTTTGGAGAAACGCGGGCCGATCTCATTAAAAAGCAGATTTACCAGCTTATGCTCTCCGAGCAGTTTTTGCGCCTGACGGCGGGCAAAAAGGGTATTGGTTTTTGCCAGGGTTATAAGTTTTTCAACCATCTGGTGGGCTGCTTTAGCCCTGTGCAGAGTGGTCTTAATACTCTGCGCCAGTATCAGGCTCCTGGCCAAGCTTTTAATTGTGGCGTCATGCCAACTGGTAAAACGGTTTAATTGCAGCCTCTTCTTCGCGTGTCTCATATTATTTTAACCCTTCTTGATCTTTTTGGGATCGATCTGCATGCCTAAAGTAAGCCCCATCCCCATAAGCAGCTCTTTGATCTCGGTAAGGGACTTCTTTCCGAAATTCTTAAAATTGAGCATATCATCTTCAGTTTTCTTGACCAGGTCGGCGATGATCTTGATCCCCGCTTCCCTTAAACAATTGGAGCTTCGGACAGACAGTTCAAGCTCCGAGATCGGCAGCCTTAGCTTTTCATAAATCGCTGCCTCCTCTTTGGTCATCTCCGGCTCCTCTTCAATGATGTCTTCCGGCAACTGGCCGAAATTCACGAAGATATCCAAATGCCTCTGTAAAATATTGGAAGCGTAGAGAAGGGCATCCTTAGGGTTAATGCTTCCGTTAGTCCATATCTCCAGGACCAGCTTATCGTAATCCGTGCGCTGTCCGACGCGGGTATTCTCCACGAAGTAGTTGACCTTCTTTATGGGAGTAAAGATGGAGTCTACCGAGATCAGCCCGGCCGTCTTCTCCTCTTTTTTATTCAGCTCAGCCGCCACGTATCCTCTGCCGCGGCAAACCTCCATCTCGATATTGAGCTTGGTATCTTTGGTAAGGGTGGCGATATGCAGATCGGGATTGATTATTTCTATCGTCTCATCCGTTTCGATATCTTTGGCCTTGACCTGGCCCTTCTTATCCGCCTTCAAATAAATAGTTTTGGGGATCTTGGAGTGGGAATTCAAAACCAGGCTTTTGATATTCAAGATTATCTCCGGGACATCCTCCAGGACACCGGGAATGGTGGAAAATTCATGCGAAACCCCGGCGATCTTGACCGAGGTAATGGCGCTTCCTTCAATAGAAGAAAGCAAAACCCTTCTTAAAGAATTGCCCAGGGTTACACCATATCCTCTTTCAAATGGCGCGGCCAGAAATTTACCGTATATTTCGGTATATGTCGACTCCTCACATTCAAGTTTCTTGGGAAACTGAAAATCTCTCCATTTTATGCCCATCTCTCCCCCCGCTGATTGTATTTAATAAAACACCGATTAAAAATTTCTACTTGGAATATAACTCGACGATCAACTGCTCGGAAATCGGCTGCTGGATATCGTTCTTCTCCGGGAGCCTCAAGACCTTTCCCTTCATTTCTCCGGGAGCAAACTCAAGCCACGCCGGAACCGTCCTATCCTTGGAAAGCTCCAGATTATCCTTGATCTTGATCTTGGCCTTGTCCTTGGTTTTAATTTCAACCACATCATCCTTAGCCACCAGGAATGACGGGATATTCACCCTGCGGGAATTAACCGCGACCATGTTATGCCTGACGATCTGGCGCGCCTGCGAGCGAGAAATACCCAGGCCCATGCGGAAGACCACATTGTCAAGCCTGCGCTCCAGCAGCTGCAAAAGCACCTTGCCGGTTACCCCTTTGGTCTTTGAGGCGATCTTAAAATATTTGCGGAATTGCTTTTCAAAAACCCCATAGATCCTTTTAACCTTCTGTTTTTCTTTAAGCTGCAAGCCATAGTTGGAAAGCTTCTGCCTTCTGCCCTGGCCGTGCTGGCCCGGGGGGTAAGCCCTTTTAGCGATCGGGCATTTTTCAGTCTGGCATTTGGTCCCCTTCAGGAATAGTTTCTCACCCTGCCTGCGGCATAATCTGCAAACTGCGTCAATATAGCGGCCCATAAATTAGACTCTCCTTTTCTTCTTAGGACGGCAGCCATTATGAGGAATAGGAGTCACATCCTTGATCAAGGTTACGACCAGCCCGGCTGCCTGAAGAGCGCGGATAGCCGACTCCCTGCCAAAACCCGGGCCCTTAACGTGAACCTCTATCTCCTTTAAGCCCACCTCTTTGGCCTTCCTGGCGGCATCAGTTGCCGCTATCTGGGCGGCAAAAGGGGTGGATTTCTTGGAGCCGGAGTAACCGACGATCCCGGGAGCGCTCCAAGCCAACACATTACCCTGCTTATCGGCTATGGTAATGATCGTATTATTAAAACTTGCCTGAATATGGGCGATCCCGCTGGTTACGCCTTTGGCGATCTTTTTCTTTTTTGCCTTTTCTTTTGTTGCCATTAATCCTCCTAATTACTATCTACTGATCTATTTGGCAGGTTTAGCCGCGGCCTTTGAGCTGGTTTCAGCCTTTTTGACTACCGCGAGATTCTGCCTCTTTTTGCCTTTCCTGGTGCGCGCGTTGGTGCGCGTGCGCTGGCCCCTTACGGGGAGCCCTTTTTTGTGGCGCATCCCTCTCCAGGAACCGATATCCATAAGCCGTTTGATGTTCTGCGATATGTCGCGGCGCAGGTCCCCTTCCACCTTCATATTCCCTTTCTGAAGGATATTGGTGATCCGGGCGACCTCCTCATCGGTCAGGTCCTTTGCCCGCTTATTCGGATCGATGCCTGCCTCTTTAAGCACGACATTGGAAAGAACCCTGCCTATACCGTATAAATAAGTAAGGGCAATCTCAATTCTCTTTTCCTTAGGTATATCAACACCGATGATCCTTGGCATACTTGTCTCCTATATGGTATATTACCTAACCCTGCCTCTGTTTGTGTTTAGCTGTAGCGCAGATCACCCGCACCACTCCCCTTCTTCTTATAATCTTACATTTGTCGCAGATCTTGCGGACCGATGCTTTAACTTTCATTATTTCACCCTGAATGTAATTCTCCCCCGGCTTAAATCATAAGGAGAAAGTTCTAATTTTACTTTGTCACCCGGAAGGATCCTGATAAAATTCATGCGCATCTTGCCTGAAACATGCGCCAAAACCACATGGCCGTTTTCCAACTCCACCTTGAACATGGCATTGGGCAGGGCTTCGATTATTTTTCCTTCTGTTTCAATTAAATCTTCTTTAGGCATATTTATTTAGTCAGTATCTCCGGGCCTTTATCCGTGATAGCAACCGTGTGCTCAAAATGAGCCGAATATGAACCGTCGGAGGTAACCGCTGTCCAGCCGTTATCGGTTATCCGGCATTCCCAGCCGCCGATATTGATCATCGGTTCGATCGCTAAAACCATCCCGCTCTTTAACTCTGGGCCGCAATGCGCTTGTCCGAAATTAGGCACCTCGGGCTCTTCATGTAAAGCTTTCCCTATGCCATGCCCGACAAACTGCCTGACCACTGAAAACCCGCGTCCTTCCACGAAATCCTGGATCCCCCGGGAGATATCGCCTAAATTATTCCCCGGGGACGCCTGGTGGATCCCTATGTCAAGGGCCTCTTTAGCCGTATCAATCAGCTTTTTGCTGGATCCCTCTATCTTGCCGACTGCTAAGGTTATCGCGGCGTCCGAGAAATAACCCTGGTAATTTACGCCCAGGTCTATGCTTACGATATCCCCTTCCAATAATACCCTGGGGCCGGGAATACCGTGGACGATCTCTTCATTTACCGAAATGCAGGCAGTTGCCGGAAAACCTTTATACCCTTTAAAAGCCGGGCTTGCCTTTTGATCAAGGATCAATTTTTCGGCCAAGCGGTCTATATCAGCGGTAGCGATCCCGGGCCGCACGATCCTGCTGACCTTGCGCATAACCAGGCTAAGTATCCTGCCGGAGCGCCTTAGCATCTGCAGCTCTTCTTGCGACTTCAAATGGATCATTTGAGCACGGCCTTTTACGCGGTTAATCCGATGATCTGCTCTAAAACCACCTGCGCGTCCAGATCAGCGTTTAAGCTGCGCAGCTTTTTGGCTTGTTTGTAATACTCTATCAAAGAAGCAACTTCATTCTTATAAACCTGGAGGCGCTTAAGCACCGTTTCCTCGTTATCGTCGGAACGCTGATACAAGGCCCCCCGGCAATTATCGCATATCCCTTTTGTTTTGGGAGGCATGTTAACCGTATGAAAATTAGCCCCGCACTTAGAGCAGACCATCCTTCCGGTCAGCCGTTTAACGACCACAGAGTCGCTTGTGTTAAGGTAAACCACCAGGTCTACCGCGATACTTTTGCGCTTTAATATCTCATCCAGTGTCTTGGCCTGCGCCAGGTTCCTGGGATATCCGTCTAATATGAAACCTTTTTTTATATCAGGCTCATTAAAACGCTGATCAAGCATCTGCGCGACCAGCTCATCCGGGACCAGCAGGCCTTTTTCCATGATGCCCTTTGCCTGTTTACCTAACTCCGTGCCCTCTTTAACATTGAGCCTTAAGATATCCCCGGTAGAAATATGCGGCAGGGATAATCTTTCGGCAAGCCTCTTTGCCTGCGTGCCTTTGCCTGCTCCCGGAGGGCCTAAAAGCACCAAAAACATTATCTTCTCCCCCTGATGTGGCCGGTCTTTATGAAACCTTCGTAATGGTGCGTCAAAAGATGCGATTCAACCTGCTTTAAAGTATCCAGCATAACCCCCACTATGATCAGTATGCCTGTGCCTCCGAAAAATGAAGCCACCAAATACGGCACCTTGAGCCAGGCCATTATGAAATCCGGAAAAATCGCGATCACCGCGATGAAACTGGACCCCGCCAAGGTAATCCTGGTCATAACGAAATCAAGGAATTCGGCGGTAGGCCTGCCCGGCCTTATCCCCGGGATAAACCCCCCGTATTTTTTCATATTCTCGGAAAGGTCATTCGGGTTAAAAACTATTGCCGTATAAAAATAACAAAAGAAAATTATCAAAAGAGCGTAAATACCCGTATAAAGCAAATGGCCGCGGATCAACCCCTGGGCCAGGCGTTGAAAACCCGGATTCGGGATAAAAGAAGCCAAGGTAGCCGGAAAAAGTATAATTGACTGCGCGAAGATGATCGCGATAACGCCGGATGTATCTACCTTAAGAGGTATATAAGTGCTCTGCCCGCCGTAGATCTTACGGCCTACGATCCGCCGGGCGTATTGCACGGGTATTTTTCTTACCCCCTGAGTGATCATGATTACCGCGAACACCACTACAGCCAGTAAGAAAGCCATGATCAGCAAAGTGACCGGCTGGATCTGCCTGCGGCTGGGAGCGAAAGGTGAAATTAAAACAAAAAGCTGATTCAACGCCGTAGGGATCCTTGAGATAATACCGGCGGTGATTACCAGCGATATCCCGTTGCCGATCCCCCGCTCCTGGATCTGTTCTCCCAGCCACATAATAAAGATCGTGCCGGTTGAAAGGGTCAGGACCGTTAAAATACGGAAACCCCATCCGGGATGCATGACGATCTGCAGGCCTTCGAAACGCGCGGGATTCTCAAGCCAGAGCGCGATAAAATAAGACTGTATCACCGAAAGCAGCACTGTCCCGTAACGGGTGAACTGGTTTATCTTCTCGTATCCGGCCTTGCCCTCCTTGGCCATTTTCTCCAACGCGGGAATGACCGCGGTCAGAAGCTGCATAATAATGGATGAGGAGATATACGGCATTATCCCCAGGGCAAATATAGTCAGGCGCTCCATAGCGCCTCCGGAGAACATATTGATTATGCCAAAGAGCGTGCCGCCTTGAGTCTTGGCGATGCGGCTGAAAAAATCCGCCAAAGCCGCCCCATCTATTCCCGGGGTAGGGATATAACAGCCTACCCGGTAAACTGCGATAAGCGCGCCTGTGATGATCAACCGTCTTTTTAGATCCGGGATCTTAAATGCATTGACCAGCGCATTAAACATTGATTATTTCAGCTTTTCCGCCGGCGCCGGTGATCTCGTTTGAGGCGCGTTTTGAAAAAGCATGCGCCTGGACAGTAACCGGATTCTTGATGCTCCCCTGCCCCAGTATCTTGATAAGAGCGCCTTCGTCACGGATCAAACCTTTTTCCTTTAAAAGCTGCGGGGTGATCGTAGTTTCTTTTATGCCGTTGAGTTCCTCCAGGTTAACGATCTGATAAGTTTTCCTGAAGTTGCTTACAAATCCGCGCTTAGGCATCTTGCGGATAAGCGGAGACTGGCCTCCCTCAAAACCCAGATAAAAATGCCTTCCCGCGCGGGAGGTCTGGCCCTTGCTGCCGCGCGTTGAGGTTTTACCATGACCGGAACCAGGGCCGCGGCCTAAAATCTTTCTCTTCTTATGCGCGCCAAATGGGGCTTTCAGGTTATGCAAAGAAGTCAAACTCTGCGGGACTTTAACCTCGGCCTTTTTCAAAACCGGCTTCTTCATCGCCGGTTTCTTGACTGTATGCTTTACCACGGGTTCTTTTGCTTTCATTTTTACGCTTTAAGGTTCCTTAACCCTTGCATAGTAGCTTTGATGACATTGATCGGGTTGTTTGATTTAAGACACTTGGTAAGTATATCCTTTATCCCCGCGGCCTCACAGATCGCCCGCACGGGGCCGGCGGCAATAACACCCGTACCTTCAGAAGCGGGCTTTAGCAAGACACTTGCCGCCCCGAATTTACCGATTATCTCATGAGGGATGCTTGAACCTTCCAGGGGAACCTTAAAAAGGCTTTTCTTGGCTTTGGTCAGGGATTTACGAATGGCATCGGCGACTTCATTGGCCTTATCCAAAGCAAAACCCACCCTTCCTTTGGTATCCCCCACAACCACCAAGGCGCTGAAATGCAGTTTTTTCCCGCCCTTGGTTACCTTGGTAACGCGGTTTATGCTAATAACCTTCTCGATCAGATCCGATTGCTGTCCAATACTCAATTCACGCATGATTTAGAACTCCATTCCGCCTTTTCTTAATGCATCGGCAAAAGACCTGATCCTGCCGTGATAAAGATAACCTGCCCGGTCAAAGATAACCTTGCTGATCCCTTTTTCTTTCGCCTTTTGCGCGAAGACCTCTCCAAAAAGCCCGGATGATTTCAAATTACCCGCGCTGGGAAATTTCTCTTTTAAGCCTTTATCCTTAGTGGAGAGAGAGAACAAAACCTTGCCCTGCGTATCATCCAATACCTGGGCTTCAAGATTTTTTAATGAACGGTGCACGACCAGCCGCGGCTTCTCTGGAGTGCCGGACATCTTCATCCTTATTCTTTTATGCCTCTTTTGCCTTAACTCTTCTTTTTTTCTCATTTTATTTACCGGTTGCCTGTGCCTTTCCTACCTTCTTCTTGACATGCTCCCCGACGAAACGAATACCCTTGCCCTTATAAGGCTCAGGAGGATAGATCGCCCGGATCTCGGTTGAGATCTTGCCGATCAACTCTTTATCAATACCCTTGATGACCAGCTGCGTGGGCTTAGGGGTTTCGATCTTGATCCCCGCAGGAATTGCCACATTTACCGGATGCGAAAATCCTAAAGCCAGATTCAGATTGTTCCCGGTCACCGCAGCTTTAAATCCTACGCCGATGATCTCAAGCTCCCTGGTATAGCCTTCGGTCACTCCTTTGATCATATTTACGATGAGCGCGCGGTACAAGCCATGCATGGACTTGTCCAGCTTGGTATCGGCAACCCTTTTTACATGCAGCACGCCGTCTTTGATCTCAACGCTTATCCGGCCGGAGAGCCTGCGGGAAAGCTTACCCTTGGGGCCTTCAACAAAAACCTCCCCGTCTTTGACCTCGATCTTCACATCTTTTGGAACAATTACCGGCTTATTGCCTATCCTGGACATTTATTGGTCCTCTATTGAACTTTTAAGTTGAATTACCAGATATAACCGATGATCTCCCCGCCGACACCCATCTCCCTGGCCTCTTTATCGCTAAGCATACCTTTAGAGGTAGAGACGATGGCTATCCCCCTGCCGCGCAAAACTACCGGGAGCTTCTTGCCCTCGGAATATACCCTTAAACCCGGCCTTGAAACACGCTTGATGTTGCGGATCGCGGGCTTGCCGGCAGTGTATTTTAAATAAACCCTGACCAATCCCTGCTTTTTATCTTCGATCAATTTAAAATCATCAATATATTCATTCTTCTTCAGGATCGCCATGATCGACTTTATGCTGTTAGAAGCCGGCAGGTCAACGGCAGGCTTTTTTACCATTATTGCGTTACGTATTATCGTAAAAACATCCGCGATCAAATCAGTTCTAGACATTACTCTATTCTCCTTATGGCCGAATTTACCAGCTGGCCTTTTTAACGCCGGGGATAAGCCCCTGCCAGGCAAGCTCCCTGAAACATATGCGGCAGAGCTGGAACCTTCTTAAATAGCCGCCGCTTCTGCCGCAGATCGAACAACGGTTATACTTACGGGTGGAAAACTTTGCCGGCCTCTTCCATCGGGCGATTTGTGAATTCTTTGCCATTTTACTTTATTCCTTGTCCTTGAAAGGCATGCCGAAATATTTAAGCAGTGCCCTTGCCTGTTCAGTATTTTTAGCGTTCTTGATCACGAAGGTAATATCCATGCCTTGAGTGCGCGTGATCCTGTCATATTCTATTTCCGGAAAAATGATCTGTTCGCTTAAACCTAAAGTATAATTCCCCGCCTTATCAAATGAATCACGGCTGACCCCTCTGAAATCACGGATACGCGGCAGAGCGATATTAAGCAGGCGGTCCATAAACTCATACATCATTGCCTTCCTAAGGGTCACTTTGGCGCCGATAGGCTGGTTAGCCCTGATCTTAAAATTGGCTATCGCCTTCTTTGACCGGCGGATCACCGGTTTCTGGCCCGTAATAGCGGCCAGTTCTTCCAAAGCTTTTTCCAGGACCTTGATATCCGCGGCACCCTCCCCGACCCCCATATTCACGACGATCTTGCTGACGGCGGGAACAGCCATTTTATTTTTGAGCTTAAAATCCTGCATTAATTTCGGGACGATCTCATTGCGATATTTTTCCAGCATTCTCGGTGTCATTTTATAGCGCCTCTTTGCAGCTCTTACAAATTCTTACCTTTGTTTTATCCTTTGCAATATTAAAACCCACCCTGGCCGGCTTAGAGCAGCTCTTGCAAAAAACCATCAGGTTGGATATCGCAAGCGGCACCTCGATAGAGATTATCCCGCCCTTTTGGTCCTGGCTGCTCTGGCGTTTGTGCTTCTTGGCCAGGTTAAGCCCTTCTACCAGAACGCGCTTGCCGTTCTCAATGACATTGAGCACTTTGCCTTTTTTGCCCTTGTCCTTGCCTTTGATGATCTGCACTATGTCGTTCTTCTTGATCTTTTGCATTAGATTACCTCGGGAGCCAAAGAAATTATTTTATTGAATTTTTTGTCCCTCAACTCGCGGGCGACCGGCCCAAAAACACGGGTGCCCCGGGGGTTGTCCTGGTTATCAATAAGCACTACGGCATTGCGGTCAAAACGCAATATTGAGCCGTCCGCTCTTCTTATTGGATGCCTTGTGCGCACGATCACCGCTCTGGATTTCTCCCCCTTCTTTACCGTAGCGTCAGGCGAGGACTCCTTGATATTGACATTTATGACATCGCCGATCTCGGCATTCAGGGTGCCCATCCTATTCAAGACGCCGATCAAAGAAGCCTTGCGCGCCCCGGTATTGTCGGCTACATCTAAAATAGAGCGTAACTGAAGCATTTAAACGATCTCCTCTGGAGCAGGCACATGCGTGCTTACGGCCTTCTTAATCACCTGCTGGACCATAAAACGCTTGTCTTTCGACAAAGGCCTGGTTTCCACGATGCTTACCGTATCTCCTAACTTGGCAATACCCTTCTCGTCATGCGCCTTGAATTTATTATAGCGCCTGACCGTCTTGGAATATTTCGCATGCTTGGTTAAATGCATGGTCTTTACCACCACGGTCTTTTGCATCTTGTCGCTGGTCACGATCCCGGTAAATTCCTTCTGCTTGCCCATATTATTTATCTTTCCTGTTATTTAATATCGTCCTGATGCGCGCGATATCCTTCCTGATCAGTTTGAACTTATGCGGTTTTTCCACCCTTCCGGCGAAACGCTGCATATTCATGGCCGACAACTCCTCAAGCAGGGATTTTTCCTTCTGCAGCAACTCCTCTTGAGATAAACTCCTTAATTCCTGCGCTTTCATCTTATTTATGCGTCCTGATCACGAATTTTGTGCGAAGCGGTAGTTTATAGGCTGCCAGGCGGAAACAGGCCTTCGCGTACTCCTGCGGAACGCCCCCTAATTCAAAAAGTATGCGGCCCCTCTTTACCACGGCAACCCAATGGTCAAGATCACCTTTGCCTTTACCCATGCGCACTTCAGCCGGTTTCTTGGTAATGGACTTATCCGGAAAGATCCTGATCCACAATTTTCCGCCCTTGTGCAGCTGGCGGGCCAGGATAACGCGCACCGATTCTATCTGGGTATTCTTGATCCAGCCGTTCTCTAAAGATTTTAAACCAAATTCCCCGAAAGCCAGGGTTGCCCCGCTTGTCGCTAGACCCCGACGCTGGCTTTTCTGCAATTTACGATATTTGACCCTCTTGGGCATCAAAACCATTCAAGCACCTTATAGTTTTT
>SCRK01000094.1 GCA_004298075.1 bacterium
ACCATTAACTTGATCGATACTCCCGGCCACGTGGATTTTACCATTGAAGTGGAAAGGTCATTAAAGGTATTGGATGGGGCAGTGGTTGTTTTTTGCGGGGTCGGCGGAGTTGAGCCGCAATCTGAAACCGTCTGGCGCCAGGCTGACCGTTATAATGTCCCGCGGATCGCCTTTGTGAATAAGATGGACCGCACCGGCTCAAATTTCTTTGAAGTAATTGAGCAGATGAAGCAAAGATTAGGGGCAAATGTGGCGGCGATCCAGCTTCCTTTCGGCAAGGAAGCGGGTTTTTCCGGCCTGGTGGACCTGGTTGAAAAGAAGCTGATCTTTTACAAAGATGACCTGGGAAAAGAATTTGAAGTAAAAGATGTGCCCGAAGAGATGCTGCCGGATTTTGAAAAATACCGGATGATCCTGGTGGAGAAGCTCGCCGAAGCGGATGACGCGATCATGGAGATCTACCTGCAGGGCAAGGCAGTAACCAATGAGCAGCTAAAGGAAACCATACGTAAAACAGTGATCGCCAATAAATTTGTGCCGGTGCTTTGCGGCACGGCTTTTAAAAATAAAGGGGTACAGCTGGTGCTGGACGCCGTAAAGGATTATCTTCCTTCTCCCCTGGATGTGCCTCCGGTAAAAGGGACCAATCCGGATTCAGGAGAATTTGAAGAGGTCATTGCCGATGATAAAGCCCCTTTTACCGCTTTATGTTTTAAGGTGGCTACCGATCCTTTCGTCGGAAAAATATATTTTATCAGGATGTATTCCGGGACGCTTACTTCAGGGACATATATTTACAATGCCACCAAAAGGGAAAGAGAGCGTGTCACCAAGATCGTCAAAATGCACGCTAACCGCCAGGAGATAGTAGAGAGCGTTTCTACCGGCGATATTGCCGCGGCAGTCGGCTTGAAGGACACCAAAACCGGCGATACCCTGTGCACGGAAAAAAATCCCATCCTTATTGAAGCAATGCGGTTTCCGGAGCCGGTCATCCAGCAGGCGATCGAGCCCAAATCAAAGGACGCGCAGGAAAAGCTGGGATTGGCCATGCATAAGCTGGAAGATGAGGACCCGTCATTTAGGGTTACTTATAACCAGGAGACCGGTCAGACCCTGATCGCCGGCATGGGACAATTACATTTGGAAATTATTATTGACAGGATCTTGCGCGAGTTCAATGTGGAGGCCCAGGTCGGCGCCCCGCAGGTTGCCTATAGAGAAACAATTAAAAAAAGCGTCTCCAGCGTCGGCAAGTTCATCTCGCAGTCCGGAGGCCGCGGGCAATACGGTCATTGTGTTATTGAGATGGCCCCGCAGGAAACCCCCGGCACGGGGATCACTTTTGATGATAAAATAAAAAGCGGCGCCATCCCGCGCGAGTTTATCCCGGCGGTAAAGCAGGGGATAATCGGCGCGGCCAAGAACGGTGTCCTGGCAGGTTACCCGGTTACCGACGTAGCGGTAGTTTTAGTTGACGGTTCATTTCATGAGGTTGATTCTTCGGAGCTGGCATTTAAAATGGCCGGATCCATCGCTTTTCAGGAGGGGATGAAAAAAGCCCATCCGGTTTTATTGGAACCGATCATGGATATTGAAGTGATCGTGCCCGAGGAATTCATGGGCCAGATCATCGGCGATCTCAGCAGCCGGCGCGCCAAGATCATCGCCCTCGGACAGAGGCTGAACCTGCGCACTATCCGGGCCAATGTTCCGCTCTCGGAAGTTTTTAATTACGCGACTATAACAAGGTCCTTGACACAAGGCCGTGCATCGTATACAATGGAACCTTCGTTTTACAGCGAAGTTCCGGCACATGTAGCTGAAAAAATAGTTTCAGGGGCGCAAACTTCAGGCGCAGGCGCAAGAAAGACTTTTTAAAAGGAGGGTTTAAAAATGGCTAAAGAAAAATTTGTAAGGAGTAAGCCGCACGTAAATATCGGGACCATCGGCCACATCGATCATGGTAAAACTACGCTGACAGCGGCCATCACTCACGTATTGGCAAAATTGGGAAAGGCCACTGAAAGGCAGTATGCCGATATCGCCAAAGGCGGCACGGTAAGGGATGAGACAAAGGTGGTTACCATTTCCGTCGCTCACGTAGAATATGAGACCGACGCCCGCCATTACGCGCATATCGACTGCCCGGGGCACGCGGATTACATCAAGAACATGATCACCGGAGCGGCCCAGATGGATGGGGCGATTTTAGTCGTCTCGGCAGCTGACGGCCCTATGCCTCAGACCAGGGAGCATATTCTTTTAGCGCGTCAGGTTAACGTGCCTTCAATGGTCGTATTCATGAACAAGGTTGATCTGGTAAATGATAAAGAATTGCTTGACCTGGTTGAAATGGAAATAAGGGATCTTTTAACCAAGTACGGTTATCCGGGAGACAAGACCCCGATCATCCGTGGTTCAGCCAATAAAGCATTGGCAGCAGCTGATGCTAATGGCGAAGATGCCAAGCCGATCCTGGAATTAATGAAGGCAGTTGATGAGTTTATCCCGCTGCCCACCCGTGAATTAGACAAACCTTTCCTCATGGCTGTTGAAGATGTCTTCAGCATCGAAGGAAGAGGCACGGTCGGCACCGGAAGGATAGAGCGCGGCAAGGTCAAAGTCGGCGAAGAGGTAGAGATCATCGGTCTCAGGCCGGAGTCCAAGAAATCGGTAGTTACCGGAATTGAAATGTTCCGCAAACTTCTGGATGAAGGACAGGCCGGCGACAATGTAGGCCTGCTCTTAAGAGGCGTGGAAAAGAATGATATCGAGCGCGGGATGGTGATCGCAGCGCCCAAATCAATTTTACCGCATACAAAATTCAAGGCTCAAGTGTATATCCTGACCAAAGAAGAAGGCGGCAGGCATACCCCGTTCTTCAAAGGTTACCGGCCGCAATTCTATTTCCGTACCACTGACGTTACCGGTTCGGCAAATCTTCCGGAAGGCGTAGAAATGGTTATGCCCGGAGACAATATTAATCTGGAGGTGGAATTGATCACCCCCATTGCCATGGAAAAGGAATCGCGTTTTGCCATCCGCGAAGGCGGCCATACGGTAGGCGCGGGCGTAGTTACAGAGGTGATCGCCTAAATAATGGATACGCAAAAGATCCGCATAAAATTAAAAGCATATGACCACCGGCTTCTGGATCAGGCGGTGATCGAGATCGTTGATACGGTAAAGCGTACTGGCGCCAAAATATCGGGGCCAGTACCGCTTCCCACAAAAAGGGAAATTTACACGGTATTGCGTTCTCCGCATGTTGACAAGAAATCGCGCGAGCAATTTGACCTGTCCACGCATAAACGCCTTATTGACATCTTTGAACCCACAGCCAAGACCATCGATTCATTAAGGAAATTGAACCTCCCCGCTGGAGTGGATGTCGAAATTAAATAAAAATGATAGGATTGATCGGCAAAAAAATCGGAATGACGCAAGTTTATACGGCTGACGGCTCGCAGGTCGGGGTCACTGCCATTGAGGCCGGGCCTTGCCCGGTGCTGGCGGTTAAAGACAAGAATATCCAGCTGGGCTTTGAAGCTGTGTCCGAGAAACACGTCAAGAAACCCCAATTGGGGCTTTTCAAGAAATTAAATATTCCGGCGCTTAGGATGATCAGGGAGGTTTCCAAAGAAAGCAACGTTGAATATAAGGCCGGAGACCAGCTCAGGGTGGACCTTTTTAAGGAAGGGGATTTTGTGGATGTCAGCGGTATTTCCATCGGCAAAGGGTTTCAGGGCGGTATGAAACGCTGGCATTGGAACGGCGGGCCGATGACGCATGGCTCGACCTCCCGCCGCAGGGTCGGTTCCATAGGTTCAAGCACTACTCCCGGAAGGGTTTTCAGGGGCCACCATATGCCTGGGCATATGGGCGCTGAGAAGGTAACAGTGCAGAATCTGAAGGTTATCCGGGTAGACCTGGAGAATAATGTCTTACTGGTAGAGGGTGCTGTGCCCGGACATAAGAACGGTTACATAATGGTGGCTAAAGCAAAGAAAATAAAGAAAGCCGCTCCGGCAGGCTCTCTTGCAGGCGCGAAGAAGGCGGCTAAGAAATAATGTTTACTTTACCCGTATATAACAGCGAAGGCAAAGAAATAGATACCATAAAGCTCAATTCATCCGTTTTTGACGGTACTGTGAACATGGATTGTCTTTATCAGGCGATCGGTTCTTACCGGGCTAACCAGAGAAAAGGGTTGGCTGCGACTAAAACCCGCGGCGAGGTTTCCGGCGGCGGAAAGAAGCCGTGGAAGCAGAAGGGCACAGGCCGCGCGCGTGTAGGTTCCACCCGTTCTCCGCTATGGAGGCACGGTGGAGTTGTTTTTGGCCCGCATCCTCGCGATTTTTCCTATGAGGTGCCCCAGAAAATTAAGGCCCTGGCCTTGAAAACCGGCTTAAATGCCAAACTCAAAGAGAACAATTTTATGATAGTTGATGAATTTAAGGTCGAGGAACCCAAGACAAAGCTGGCCTTAAAAATATTGTCCAGCCTTAAATTATCTTCCGCTGGAAACAAGAAGGAAGAAAAGGTTTTATTCTTAACCGATAAGCTGGACGCTAAATTAAAAACCGCCTTAAATAATATCAGTTTTCTTACCGTTGACCTGGCGAAGGACTGCCATGCTTATGAAGTAATGAATAACAATAAGCTGCTGATCACCAAGTCGGGCCTGGCAGATCTGACCGAAAGGCTTAAATAATGGGCAGCCCGATGACGATCAAGGCACTTTTGCAAAC
>SCRK01000095.1 GCA_004298075.1 bacterium
GACCAGCCGGCAAATAAAGTGATCAGCATGGAAATACCCGTGCCCAAAGCAATGCCTAATATGCCTCCGATAAAGGACATTAGCGCCGCTTCAATGAGAAACTGCACCAATATGTCTTTATTGCTGGCTCCGATGGCTTTTCTCAAGCCGATCTCGCGCGTGCGTTCGGTTACCGAAACAAGCATGATATTCATTATCCCTATGCCTCCGACTAGAAGGGAGATCGCCGCAATAATACCCAGCAATACGCTCATTGTTTTTGTGCTGGATTCAAGCGCGGTCTTGATATCGGCCATATTCCGTATCTGAAAAGCATCCTCCGCCTCTTTTGGGTTTAGATGGTGCTCTTTGCTGATGACTTTGGTTATTTCATCCTGAGCTTCATCTATCACATCGGGAGAAACAGCCTCGGCGTAGATCTGGTCTATATATTGTTTTCCCATCAGCCTGTACATCGCGGTGGTTATCGGGACGATCACCGTATCGTCCTGATCGTGAAAACCTCCTGCGCCTTTTTCAGGCAAGATCCCGATTACCTTGAAATTGATCAGATTTATCTTTATGGTCTCGCCGATTGGGTTAGCAGCACCAAAAAGCTCTCTTACCACGGTCATACCCAGAAGCGCGACCTTGCTCCTCATCTTCACTTCTTCTTCGGTAAAGAATCTGCCGACTGTAGGAACGGCGGAGCGTAACGGCGCGTAATCAACCCCCACTCCTTCTACCTGCGTATTCCAGTTCTTGTTCCCGTAGACGATCTGCCCTCTTGCGCTGGCCGATGGGCTGACATATTTTATCAGGTCCGTAAGCCTGGCAATGGCGGCTAGATCCTGGAACACGAAACGCGTATAGGAACCGGTCTGAAGGGCTATGCCTTGCAGCTTGGGGGATCCGGGCCTTATGAGCAAAAGGTTGGACCCTAATGAGGAAAGCTGTTTCTCGATAGCCTCCTGGGCTCCCTGGCCTAAGGCAACCATGGCAATAACAGCCGCTACACCTATAAGTATGCCCAGGATCGATAGAAAGGCGCGCATTTTATGCGCCAGCATCGCGAAAACCGCCTGGCGCAGGTAATCTAAAAACTCTATGCCCCCTTTCCTGGCTTTCTTTTGCTCTGATAGAATATTTTTTATCAGGTTTTGAGGAATGGCTTCAGAGGTTTTTAGATAGGAAGAAGTCAAGCTGTCGGATATTACCAGGCCATCGCGCATATTGATGACCCGCTTTGCATGAGAGGCTATCTCATTTTCATGCGTAACAATGATTATAGTCTTACCTTTATCATTAAGCTGCTTTAATATAGCGATTATCTCTTCTTTGCTCTTTGAGTCAAGGTTCCCGGTAGGCTCATCCGCGAAGATTATCAGCGGTTCATTTACCAGGCTCCTGGCTATGGCCACTCTCTGCTGCTGGCCGCCGGACATTTCATTGGGCTTATGGAGCATCCTTTCTTTTAAACCCACCTCTTCAATTTTTTCTGCCGCCTTTTCCCTTAAATGCCTTTTACCGGCGTAAATCAGCGGCAGCTCGGCATTTTCCAAAGCAGTCATCCTGGGCAATAGATGGAACTGCTGAAAAACAAAGCCTACAAGCTGGTTCCTTACCAAAGCCAATTCTTTATCCGAAAGTTTGGTTACTTCTTCTCCTCCCAAAAAATACTCACCCGAATCCGGCCTGTCCAAGAGGCCCAATATATGCATAAGCGTAGATTTGCCTGAACCGGAGGCGCCCATAATGGCGACAAACTCCCCCGAGGCGATCTTTAAGGATACGCCCCGCAAGGCTTCTACCTTGACATCACCCATCTGGTAAGTCTTAACCAGGTTTTTTATCTCTATCATTTTTTCTGTGATTGCCCCGCTCTTCTAAAGTTGGGCAAGAACGGATTGCTTCCAGAGCCATTTCCGGGAAGAACATACTTCTTGGTCATAACCAGTATAGTGTCTTTATCAGTAAG